>NZ_JBOZWO010000058.1:0-26571 GCF_050864975.1 Paenibacillus sp. GXUN7292
TTAAAAAGAGGGGCTGCCGACCCTTTTCCATTTCCACCCATACATCTCATATCAATATTCTTTCCTTACTAACAGTGAGCAGCACTCCACATGACTTGAGCATTGATGGCAGACAGTTGGTGTATTACCTTAAGCTAAGTTTTCCGGCGGTTTTGTCGCAGGAGCCGGTTTCTGGCGATACTATAGTGCTTGATGATGAAGGTATTGGTGCGGTAGCCGAGCAAGTTATAGCGGTATCGCGGACAACTATGTCAAGAAAGCGACCAATCGTCCAACTCAACGAAAGGGTTAGGACTTAACGAAAAGATACGACGGTTGGCTTCATCCTGAACCTTGACAATACCGGCATTGGTCAGGACGCGAAGATGTTTGGAAGATTGAGGCAATCTAGGTCCCAGTCTACGAGTCATTTTGAGCATTGTTGTTGCGAATGCCAATATCACGAATCAAAATGGTTCCTTCATTTGTTTTATCAAAAACAAAGCTGAATTTACTTAATTGTTCGGGTTGAAAATCTGGATTGTTCTTTTTAAATTCAATTAATTGGAATGCAAAGTTCTGAAACACAGGCTCCTTGGTTGGCATTAGAGATGCGAATGGAAATTTAACGATGTTTCCAGCGAACATGGGAAGTAGATAGGATTCACTACTGAGGGATAAGGTTGCTACATTGCCGTGCTTGTCTTCAGCTGTTAAAGTCAGGTCAATAAGTGAATCTTGATCTATTAGCTCTTGTTTCTCATTCACATCCGCCATAGAAAAGACAATGGAACTGTTATCACTTATAACCATATGTTGAACTGGTAAAACAACCGTATAGGATGGAGTATCAGTATCCGTCATGTGGGTCCATCCAAGCTTTACTGCGCTATACATGTCAGGCCCATATTTCATCGCTACTTTTTCCTCTTTCCACAACTTTAAGTTTTCTCCGATTAGTCGACCGCCTGAAAGTGTTGTCGTACCTGGATCAATATCTTCTTCAAAGTTGCTTATTAAGGTTGTTTGCGAATCCATATAATTGCTAATATACATCGTATTTGGTAACCAATCACGGGCATAACCAATATCCTGGAAGACTGATCGATAATCATTATTATCTTTAAGTGTTGCGTCCAGAAAGGATGAAATCAATACCTTTGCTGCTTCCATTTGCTCCTCCTGAGTGATGAGCTGCTTCGTATTATAAAGCTTGTTGCTAAGCCCTATACTGTCATTCTTTCCCCATATTGTGTTGAACTGACCATGATTCATTCCATACAAATACACAGATGCTTTAAAATAATCGCTGCCTTCCGTAAAGCCGATTCGATTATATTGGTTTAGCGCACTAAATGAGATGACATCCATATCGTGAGATCCGTGTAAAGCTAAGTAGTTCAAATCCTTTAGAGATGTGGATTGGCCTGCCGGTTTATACTGTCCGTCTGTACCCGCGATAGAGATGATGGAACGGATACTGAAATGATAGTCAAATTTAACATTTCCGTCCTCTGGGTAAGCTGTCATCTGATTAAACGCTGCAGCTGCCGTTATCGCTTCTCCACCGCGCGAATGTCCGATTAACGCAATTCGGCTCATGTCGACTTTCCCATTGAATGGATTGTCCTTTGTCTCGTTCCACGCCTTCCACACCTTCATATGCTCGAGCATCAGCCAACCTCTTGCCGAATTTTCATTTTTGAGCGATTGGAGGAAGAGGAGATCATCAAATGGAGATGAATTGAGAAAATTCTCGTCTATCGAAACAAATATGTAACCACGACTCGCAAGCAGCTTGCCTAAATAGTCATATCCCTTATCTGAGTAATCCGTTGCAATATGATTTCCGTGAACAGTAATGATCAAAGGAAAGGGACCCTCACCATCTGGATACCAGACTTGCCCATTTAGAGGCATTTGGTCTGAGCCGAAACCAAATGTTTTTTTGCGAAGAGTTGACCAGTTATCAACAAATGCAGAACCATCTACCGATTTCGTCACAAGGGACGTGCTTTGTATAAATTCTTTTCTGTAGTTATTAGCACTGCCATAGGTCAATGAATTGATCTCATAAGTACCTTGCAACGCTGGGTTTGTCATTGCAGTAAAATAGCGGTCTGCTGATTTCATTTCTTGCAATCGAAATGGGCTTGCGGGTTCAGTATTACCGTTATCAATCAGCCAATACCCAATGATGACAATAAAGAGCATTGAAATAGCAGCTAATATCACTGCTGCTGTTCTAGAAAAAAGCTTTACCTCGCGATAAACACCTGACTTCCATCGGTATATTAGGGCTCCTAATACGGAAAGTGCGGCAATGATTGTCACAGATATAATTAATCCAACCTGCAACATACCGATAAAGCAGAGTGTTAATAAGAAAAAGGATACGAGTACTAACCATATGTAACGTGTAGGAACACGCTTTGTGAGATGGAATGCGCCAGCCAATATACCAGTAATACCTACTATAACAATCAAGGATATTGATGTACCGATTAGAACATCGACGTATCCACGTGACCCCATAAAAAAGTAACTTTGAATGAAGAACATTATTATTGCAATAATGGTTATTGCAATAGAAGCACCTTTCCACCCTGGAGTAAGTAATTGAAATCGCTTTGTAATTTTGCTGAATCTTTGTTTAATTGGCGTTTCTTTTATTTCATGTTGTATCATATTGCCACCTCATTTATAGTTTTTAACTATAATATAACACACTAGCGCTGCATAACCTTCGAAGATAACTGCAAGTGTAACTATTAATACAAAACAATAAGCCCAAGCAGTAACAGCTTGAGCTTACTTATCTTAATATTATCGGTAAATGCGACTCTAAAAACGCTACTCCCTTACTATCAACACACAGCCTCATGCAACCTTGTATTAAGATAAGCGATGAATCGACCACACTATATCCGTACCGAAACCAAGGGTTAAATCATCGGACTCGTAATATAATTCAACTTGGTCACCTGCCTGAAGCTCTACATCTCCGGATAGCGTCACAGTTGCACTTTCCAGTACGGTTCTAAGAGTTAGAACTAACGCAATATTGACGTTCAAGATAGGCATATATCCTTTTATTAAATCAGTGTTGCCATTCTTCCTTATTGTGAAAAATGGATCAATACCACTTCCTACGCTTATATTAACCGCGGCGGTAGTCTTATAGTTAACAGTTGCATTTATGGCATACTTACCAGCGGCTGGCGCCGTAAATATACCTGTAGTAGGATCAAACGCAGGGTCTGCGTAATAAGGAGACGCCACGCTCCAATTCGTAAATTGATGGCTACTAGCAATTGATGATGTCGTACCCAAAGCAGAAAACCCTTCCGAGGTAAAAGTAGTCCCTGCTGGACCTGGATCTCCTTGAGGTCCCACCGGACCTTGCGATCCCGCCGGACCTGGATCTCCTTGTGGTCCCACCGGACCTTGTGAACCCGTCGGACCTGGATCTCCCTTATCACCCTTGGCTCCCGGCGGTCCTGCTGCTCCCGGATCTCCTTTTGAACCTTGAGAGCCTGAGTATCCCGAGTCTCCTTTATCTCCTTTATCTCCTTTTTCTCCCTTTGGACCTTGTGGACCCGTTTCTCCTTTGTCTCCTTTTGGCTTCTCAGTTGTTGGGGTATTAATATGGACTTGCTCATTCATACTGTCCCATGAAATTTCTAGTCCAAGAGAAGTAGCTAACGCTCGTATTGGTAAGTACAGACTATCGTTGATTGATACTGGATAAATTATATTTAGATTCGTGTCCAATAATTGAACGGGCTTGCCGTTAACATAAATTGAAATGCTGGATTTCAATACTGATACTGTCGCGCCTACTTTCATCCCATTTTGGTTGTTTGCAGAAGCCACTGTTATCGTTGAATCAGTGGTAATGTAAACCGCTCGTTCCTCTTGGTTCCAGCTAATGTTGAATCCAAGTAACTGAGAAGTTGCCCGAAGAGGTAAATATAATGAGTTATTAATTGAAACCGAAAGAATATCCGCTTCTGTTATCTTGCCATCAACGTAGATTGGTGTATTTTTCACCTTCCCTTGCTTACTTACTGTTCCCGCAGATACAGGTAAAGCTGATACGCTGAATACAATTAATACAAAAACAAGTAGTGCTAATAAGTTTTTTTGCATCTCTTAATACCTTCCTTTACTAGAATTTATCTTCACTCACGCTTGTTTATCCAGCCTTTCTAACACCGCCTCACAGAAATGGCGTCTTCAATACAGCATATTTGAAGTTTTATCACTTTTCTGTAATTCTGGTAACAAAAATAAGAGAGGATTAAAGAGTTAGCAACGAGCATATCCTTATGATTTTGGGTTGTATAAAAAAGAAGAATTAGCAACTCAACTTTCGCAGCTTGAAATCGACAAATAAACCTTGATGTTTACTCAAGCGAATCTGTCACTTTTCATTTCTTTCCATCAATATTACCACTTCCACATGAGCTGTCTGCGGAAACATATCCACTGGCTGCACCGATTCAAGCCGATAGCCTTGATCGAGCAGCACCTTGCAATCCTTGGCAAGCGTTGAAGGATTACAGGACACATAGACCAAACGCTTAGGCTTCGCAGCGGCAATTGCCCGGAGCAGCGGCAGCTCGCAGCCTGTTCGTGGCGGATCGACCACAATAACATCTGGCCTGACGCCCTGTGCCACCCATTGCGGCAGCATTTCTTCTGCACGTCCGGTATAGAAACTGGCATTGTTTATACCGCTGTTGCGTGCGTTCTCGCGTGCGTCCTCAACTGCTTCTCCAATAATCTCTATCCCTCGGATCTCCCTAGCAAAGGGTGCAAGCCACAACCCAATTGTGCCTGTTCCGCAGTAACCATCAACTACTAGCTCGTCCCCTTGCAAATCAGCCGCTTCTTTAACTGCATTGTAAAGCTTCACCGTCTGCTCGGGATTAAGCTGGAAAAACGCTCTCGGTGAAAGCGAAAACTGAATATCACCAAGTGTCTCGCCAAGCCTATCTTCGCCCCATAATATGGTTGTTTTATCTCCAAAAATAAGCGGCGTATTGCTTTTATTTACGTTATGCGCAATGGTAGTAACCATCGGCAGCTTCTCTTGAATTGCATCAATCAACTTCTTGGCATCAGGCAGCTTTTCCTCCGCTGTAATGATAGTAAGCTGAACCTTCCCTGTCTCATATCCAACACGTGCAACGAGCGTACGGACATTTCCTTTTCTAGTGCGGCTATTATAAACAGACAATTTGAGCTCAGCCATAATGGACTTCACCTTATCGATTACTTCGTTAATAACAGGATGCTGAATGGGACAACCGCTTATATCCACGAGCTGACGAGAGCCTGCCTCATACAAACCAGTTACGATTGCTCCATCGGCTTGCCCCGTCTGAAGCTGTGCCTTATTGCGATAGCTCCACGGATTATCCATTCCGATAATTGGTCGTATTGGCAGCCGATCCAGACCTGCATAGCGCTGAAATGATTCCTTTACGATTTCTTCCTTCGCTCGAAGCTGCGCTTCATAGGTCATATGCTGCAATTGACAGCCACCGCAACGATCATACACTGGACATGGCGGTGTTTGCCGATCAGGAGAACGCTTCTCCAGCTTGATCATCGCTGCATTCAAATAACCCCGCTCAGCTTTTGTAACATTAGCAACAACTACCTCGCCCGGCAAAGCCCCTTCAATAAATACTGCCTTTCGCTTATAGTAGCCCACACCTTCACCATTGATGCCAATCCGTTTAATTGTTACAACAATACGATCTCCTGATGTAATTTGCTCCGCCGATATATCCGCTCTATTATGCTGATCTTTGTAAGATGTCCCTTTACGCCGTCCATTCTCCACAGCATTACGTCTCGTTCCTTCAGATTTACCTTTAGGTTTATCCGCTCGTTTTCCTTCCCTCTGCTTGCTGGCCGTGTCTCTTGCTTTTATGTCATTGTTGCCTGTTTTCATTCTGTTCGCTCCGATCAAATTTGGTTACACTCACTATAACATAGCGCTACTCATCATTCTATTCCTTCTATTATACATACAAAAAGCCTACTCCCCACAAAATCAATTTGCGGAGAATAGGCTTTATTTATTTGTTACAATTTTGGCTGCATAATATGTGTTGCAGCTATTATTTTACGAGCTCTTTGGAATAACGAGCTGCTACTGCTTTTACTTTTTGCAAGCCTTCTTCGATAATTTGAGCGGCACGGTCAGGCATTGCGTTATGACCTTCGATAATAACTTCCTCTACAATCTCCATACCAAACACGCCGCCAACTACATTGCGCATGTAGTTTGTGGACATTTCAAGGGACGCCATCTCAGGTGAAGAATACACTCCGCCGCGAGCGCTGAGGAAAATCGCTTTTTTATCTGTCATCAAGCTGACCATTTGGCCTTGCTCGTTATATTTGAAAGTGAAGCCTGCTGCATATACATAGTCGATAAATGTTTGAAGCTTCGCAGGAATCGTAAGGTTCCATAGCGGATATGCAAATACTACGATATCAGCAGCGGATAGCACATCCATCGCTTTTTGCTTAGCTGCCATTAGGCGTGCTTCTTCAGCTGTAAGCTCTTGTCCAGCTTGCAATTTACCGAATACGTTGAAAAAGCTTTGGCCAAAATATGGTGTGTCTTCTTCGAAAACATCATATACAGTCACGTTTACGCCTTCCAAGCCCTCCATAAATGTTTCGTACATTTTTGAAGATACAGCTTGTGAAGCCGGACGATCGTTAGCTTTAATTACTAGCATATTCATAGTTGATTTCTCCCATTTTTATATTTTTGTGTGTATCTATTTTTTTGTTAGTGAGATACCTTACCCATTATAAACAATATAAATAACTTTTTCTATAATAACGTCTAAAAACTTTGTATCAAAATATTGACAATTAGGCTTTGTTCTAGCTGCAGCACAGTATTTCTCTACGAAATTTACCTTTACTAACAGCACATCGATCAGTAATTTGAAATCCCGCAGCCAGCAGCTCTTGATCCAGCGGCTCTACCGTAACGATGACCAGCTGCTCAGCAAATTGCCGCGCATGACGGAGCATTGACAGCTTATCGTCCATTGGCAGCACCGAGCATAAATTATAGGGCATATCTATAATTGCCACATCAAATTTTTCTTTAATGTCACGCATATCCCCCAGTACCACCTGCACATCATAATGAAAATAAGCCAGATTCTCGCGCGCGCCCTGAGCTGCCAACGGATTTATTTCACGGCCAGAAACAGCTATCCCCATTGAAGCAGCTTCCAGCAAAACGGTGCCGATTCCGCAGCAAGGATCGATTGCTTGAATGCCGGCTGGGCTAGGGACTGCAATATTCACAATCGCTCGCGCCATCCTTGTACTTAAGGCCGTTGAATATTGACGTGGTTTAGAATGGTGCTGCTGCCAAACGGCAGTATTGTCTTGCATCGCGCCGATATACCATTTGCCTAACCAGTATGCTATGCCGATCTCCAATCGCGGGCTTTTCAAATCAACCGTTCCTTTGATCCGCTGTCCGATCTGCTTTGCGAGCTCCTGCTTTTCTGCCTTTGAAGTGGGCTGCTTATTCTCCGTTGAGTTATGCGCCTCTGTTTCGTTGCTGGCTGCATCCCATACCGTAATTTTGAAGCTGGCATCCTTCAAGTCTATATGCAACGCATATTGTTCCAGCTCATCCCTGCTTGCTGCTTCATGCCAAATTTGCATGCGATGCTTCATAAAAGGACTGCGGTCCACATCTATCTCCCGCATACTGCCTGCTACACAAAGGCCTGCTTTCATTTTGAAAGAAGCTGGAAGATCCAGCAGTCTTCTAGCCTCCAGCTCACAAAGTCCTCTTTCTTCCTCATGACAAATAAAGCTATATAAATAATCCGGTTTTATCCCGTTCATACACATCATGCCTCTCATAGATTCATGCCAATATCATCTATTATACCTCCAATCGAAGCCGGAATGGTTTGCATCCCCAGCCAATTATTAACTCCTACTTAAGACTGAGAAAATTGCATTCTGCAGACGGTGCACAGCCTAACCAGACTTCCATTACAATAAGGACAGTGATATGAATAAGGAGTGGTTAGCACATGCCCGTATTAGAAGTGGAACGGCTCAAGAAATCATTCGGTACTGTTCATGCGGTAAAGGATATTAGCTTCTCCGTTGAAGCTGGCGAGATTTTCACCATTATTGGGCCTAACGGAGCTGGAAAAACAACTACGCTGGAGATGATTGAAGGGCTGCTTCAGCAGGATGATGGCCAAATTCGGTTTGACCAGCTTGATTGGTCCAAGGATAGCGGCAAAATCAAAATGATGATTGGAGTCCAGCCGCAATCCAGCGCTTTATTCGATCTTTTGTCAGTAGAAGAAAACTTGGCTTTATTCGCAACCTTTTATACAAAAACAAGACCTGTTGCAGAAATATTGGAAATGGTCAATTTAACCGAGCATAAAAATAGATACGTAAAAAAGCTGTCCGGCGGGCAAAAGCAGCGTCTGGCGATCGGGCTTGCCATGATTAACGATCCGGACATTATTTTTCTGGATGAGCCGACAACCGGTCTTGATCCGCAAGCGCGCCGCAATATTTGGGACATCATCCTGAAGCTTAAGGAAATCGGCAAAACGACCATTCTGACAACGCATTATATGGAAGAAGCTGAAAAGCTGAGCGACCGTGTATGCATTGTCGACCAAGGTAAAATTGTAACGATGGATACCCCTTCCGCACTGATTGATCGATTGACCAAGGAACGGGAGGTTCGCCTCTCCTTGCTGGACGGCATAGATGCAGCGAAGCAAACAGAAACGGTCGCGCAGCTCCATCCTGCTGTCGTACGAACAGAACGCGATGGTTCAGCATTAAAAATATGGACGACTCAGCCAGAGGAAACCTTATACGAAATATTCGGCTTTACAAAAGAAAATAAATACCGCGTGGAGCAAATATCAATTCGCGAAATGAGCCTGGAGGACGTATTTATCGCCTTTACGGGCAAGGAATGGAGAGATTAAAAATGATGCTAAAACAGTTCAATGCCATGTTTATCTCCCAGATCAAAATGACCTTTCGTGAGAAGCAGGTTTGGTTTTGGAGCATCTTTTTCCCTGTTATTCTTATGGTCATCTTTATGACTATATTTGGCGGCAGCTTTTCAAGCAGTAGCAGCTTTAAGGCGAATATCGCGATTGTAGATGCGGTGCCGAACAGCTCCTCTGCCATGCTGATTGAGCAGCTCAAGCAAATTCCCGTTTTTGAATATAAGGAAGATGCATCTATTAGCATAGAGCAAGGGCGGGAATGGGTGGAGGATAAAAAGATAGATGCCCTTATCGTGATGCCGGAAAATGAGGGTAAAGCCAGCATTCAGCTCATCGTTAACCGCGAAAAAGAAGCTGGCGCAACTACGCAAGCTATAGCTGGCATTTTGCAGCAATTCACTCAGTACGCTAATCTGGCTGTTGCCGGCATTGAGCCTACTTATACGATCTCGCAAGAATCGATTACTACCGCTTCCGATGATATTAAATATACAGATTTTCTGCTTACAGGCATGATTGGTCTATCAGTTGCACAAGCAGGCTTGTTCGGCATGGTGGACATGGTCGATATGAGAAAACGCGGCCTGCTTACGCGCCTTCGGATGACACCGGCTCGCATGGGATTGTTTGGACTGTCTAGCATGGTTGTCCGTATGCTGATGGGTGTTTTGCAAATTATCATTTTATCTATAATTGGCGTATATGTTTTTGGCGCAACACTGCATTTCAATTTGCTGACGCTAACCGTCGCCTTCCTCATCGGAACGCTTGTATTTAATGCGATGGGCTATTTATTCTCATCCTTCAGCAAGACGATGGAAGCATATATGGGCGTTGCCAATATTACGAGTATGCTTATGATGTTCCTAAGCGGCGTATTCTTCCCGCTTGAATCCTTACCGTCCTGGCTGCAGTTCGTTCCAAAAATATTGCCGCTGACTTATTTCGTCGATGGCATGCGTGAAGGCTTGATCTATGCGGGAAGTATTATGTCCAGTACGTTCTGGATGGGTGTCGGCATTATGTCGCTATGGGGCGTCGTCAGTTTCTTGATCGCTTCTCAATTGTACAAATCAAAATCACTGGCTGCCACTCGTTAAACGGTTTCCAGCTCATTGCCTGCAAAATTCATCAAGGATAAACGGCTCCGCCGTCCTTTAGACAGGCGCGTTTACCGATGAAATATAGGAACAGGTATAAGTTGAAAACATATACTTTCCTATATTTTAAAGAAAGCTTACAGCGCCAAGCGGTTAGAGGACTGCCCCTCTAGCCGCTTGGCTTGCTGTAAGCTTTTATTTGTTAAGCATGCGATACTCGCGGCATCGGCATAGCTTCCTTGCCAAGCTCTGCCCAAGCATACTTGAGCAGCAGCTCCATTTTCAAATCCTTGAATCGTTCATCGGCCCATAGGTTATGCAATTCCTCCGGGTCCTCTTGCAAATCGAATATTTCACCATAGGTCTGATTGTAGTAAACGGTTATTTTATAACGTTCATTGACATAGGTTTTCTGATGGATCGTCGTCGGCTCATGGCGGAATTCGCAAATTACATGATCGCGTGCGGACAACTCAGGCTCACGCCATACAGCCGCTTGATCCACCCCTGTCATTGCACCTGGTACAGGCAGTCCTGCAAAGCTGAGGAAGGTTGGCGCAAGATCGACTAGCGACTGCAAAGAATTAGAGCGTGTATTAGCTGGAACGACGTTTGGATATTTGACGATAAACGGTATTTTAAGCAGATCTTCATAGTGGAAGCCGCCCTTGAACTGCAGCCCATGCTGGCCGAAGAAATGGCCATGATCGGTTGTAAACACGATTAACGTATCCTCAGCAAGTCCAAGCTCTTCCAGCCGATCAAGAATTCGCCCAATTTGCTCATCCATGAAGCTGACCATGCCGTAATAAGTCGCTACCGCCTTACGATGCTCTTCCTCCGTAAATACTTGGTGTGAATGATAGCCGTGGATCGAGAAGCCTGACTCCTCATAACTGGAAAAATCCGGTTTTTCCTGCTGTGTCATGCCGAAATGCGGAGGATTTTGGTCATGCTCGCCCGGCATTACATGAGGTATCGTTAGCGTATTAGGGTCGTACATACTTGCCCAAGGCTCTGGCACAAGATATGGCGGATGCGGATCAGGAAAGCTTGCCCATAAGAAGAAGGACTCATCCTCTTCCTTGTAGCTCTCCAGCAGTTCATTCGTCCTCTCGGCAATCCAGCTGTTGTAGTGGAATTTCTCAGGCAGCTGCCAATGATAGAGCTTATTCTCGTCCATCGTGCCTGTTGGAGCTGCGAAATAATCGCGCCAGTTCGTACAGCCTTGCTCCTCCAGCCACAACACATAATGCTGACCGACTAGCCACTCGTTCGTATGATTACGCGCCATTTCGGCTACTTCAAAACCATAGTAAGGCCCGTTGAATTTCTTCCAAAATTCGTAATCATGCAACGTGCCTCTTCCTTCAAGCGTGGGATGCTCTTCAGTAGGAGTAACCTGCTGAAAATGAGCTTTCCCTACAAGCGCTGTCCGATACTCGTCCTTACCGAGCAGCTCCCCGATCGTCGTATGCTTCTCCGACAGGCTGGTGCCCAGCGTCCATGCGCCGTGCTGGCTCGGATATTTTCCCGTAATAATAGATGCCCGCGTAGGTGTGCAGGTAGGATTCGGACAATACGCCCGGTCAAATGTAGTTCCTTCCTTAACGAGACGATCCAGATTCGGAGTCGAAATTTCCGGATTAAATGCTCCTATAGTATTCCAATGCTGCTGATCGCTTGTAATCAGCAATATATTTGGCCGCTTATTTTTCATGACACTGCCCCTCTCTTCTAGCTTCTTCATCTGCTTTTATTATAGAGAGACAGCCGATCAGCCTACAATAACAGAAGGTCGTCATTTACTTGCATTTTGTAAGCTATACAGTACAATTTAATTATTAGCCAGCGAAATATTTAAAGAGGTGAAGTACAGTGAGAGAAGAATCTGCATCCGAGATTGCTGAAAATTTTTTCTTTGTTCCTGACGAATTTGACCACCAATCTGGCTTGTGGCCAGTAAGATTTGGAAGCAATACAGCAAAGCAAGGCTACAATGTCGGTCCGCGCAGCATCCCTTATTACAGCTTGCATTTTGTAAGGAATGGTCAGGTGGAGTTTGATTATGGGACAGGAACGGTTCAGCTTGTGGAAGGCGATTTTTTTTGCATGCTCCCTGGTCATTCTTATAGCTATCGCATGCTGCCCCATACTCATCCTTTACAGATGACCTGGATAGCATTCGACGGCCCTCAAGCGAATCGACTAATGAGCTGGATCAATATCGACTTGGGTGCCCCTTTTAAACAAAAGCAACCAGCGCCTGAGCTGCAGCTTACTTTGGAGCAATTGCTGCGATCGGCTCGAGGTCAGCATCCCAGCCATAAGCTGAAGCGTTACACACTGCTGTACCGCTTATTCGAGCAGCTATGCGAAACGCCAGCACAAGAAGAACTGGAACTAACCCGAGGCCCCAATGAATGGATACCGAAAAGTATTGAATATATGAAAACGCATTATGGCGAGCCCATTGGCATCAAGCATGTGTCTGATCACATTGGCGTGCATCGTGCTCATTTTTCCAAGCTGTTCACAGAACATATAGGCATAAATCCATCCGATTATTTGCGAAGACTGCGTATGGAACAGGCTTTACGTTTGCTTCAGCATACCTCACGCTCCGTGCTCGATATTAGTCTGAGCCTTGGATATGCAGATGCGACATCCTTTACCCGCGCCTTTGGCCAATATTATGGGCGGTCTCCGAGCCAAGCGAGACTGGATAGATGAATCGACAGCTCCCTAGCTGGCCAGACGTTCCGTTATTGCGCCCAAAATCGCAGTTTTGAGGCCGCAAAGTGACAGACATTCCGTTATTGTTCCATAGATCGCAGAAAAAGCCCCATTCAGTACCTAATTGCGGAATGTGTGACCGCGAAATTAAAAAATGGCCGGTTTTAAAGCAAATAACGGAACGTGTGACCGTGAAAATTCATTTTTGGCAAGATATGCTTGCAAATCTATTAAAAATCTTGTTCATTACTTTTCCCCTGCACCATATAATTCCATGTACAATTTCCGCACCTTGATAACATGCTCATCCGTAACGCCTTCCCACTTCAACCCGGTATCCGGCACAGGATTGCCCATTCCCAAGTAACCGTCCAATTGCAAATCTAGGCTGAACTTGTAAAAATCGCGAATCGCTTCATTTTTAACATCCAGGTCCAAGCCTTCCTTGCCGATCGTAACATCGCCAATATGACAAATCCGGAATTGTTCCTGCTTCCATTTCTGCATAAGCTCTTTCGAGATCGCCTTTTTCTCTTCCGTTTCTGGCGATTCATTTTCGCAAACCCAGTAGTTCCAAGGGACAAGCCACCAGCTTTTATCAGGCAAAATGTCCGGGTAAATAAACGTCTCATAGCCATAGGAATGAATAACGACCCCAACGATTCCTTTATAGTTGATTTCATCCAGCACTTCGCGTATCGAATGAAGGTTCATTTCGTAATAATAACGAAGCATAGCGCGTGCCTCGTCAGACCATATAAAGCTTGGCACCAGTCCGATTCTTCGGCAATGCTCAATCGCGTCCGGGCTATAATGATATTGTTCCTCTACCAACTTGCCCTGACCTGCAGCCCATGCCGGATAGAGCGCCTCTACCGCGTCAGACCTTGCCCCTTCAAACTCCAAAAACAAATAGTCTATGCCGGGAAATTCCGTTAACAGCTCCTTCACAATTTCCTTCATCCTTGTTTGATATTCAGGTGCAGTGAAGTCGGCAATCCGGTTTGGTCCATCCGTAAGCGCACAGTTTCTAAGCTCCCACTCATCGATAGACAGTTCTTTTTCCCAATTATGCTCCTCATAGGTTAAAAACTGCAGCATCGCGCCTACTGAAATCCCTTTGCTATGCAGATGCGAGATCATATTCCTGCCCCATTCGTTGTTCGTTTTCACATTCGCTGACTCGGGATGATTGTATAAGTACGGGAGCTTCGATTTGATCCCGTTCGTATACCATTTCGTATAGAAGGTAAAATGATTAAAATCAATATCGGACCGCAGCTCATCGATCATCCGGATGGCAACTGTTTCATCCTGCTTCCAAAACTTGCTTACATGATCCTGACTTGGCACCCAGTGATCCATAAACCCTTTTATCATAGTTAAGCACCTCTTCTATAAACGTTCTGTTTCCTTCCACTTCTCAGTCAGTTCTCTCACTAACCGGGACATTGGCTCATTGCCTTCCTTCGTCAGTATGAAGCCTTCTTCAATCCGATTCGATCCGTGCGGATGGCCGAACAGGCTAATATCTGTATTAACCGTCATCCCTTCCTCAAACAATCCCTGTGTATGTTCATTCGGATAAGGCATCTCGGCCTCAGCAGCTCCGCAGCCATGCAGCGGCGGATACAAGTCATAAGCATCGACACCCTGCTCGCGAAAATAGCTTTTTACCGCTCCAACCATCTCACCTTGACGCACACCCGGGCGGATAAGCTGCAGCGCACGGTCATTCGCTTCAATTAAATAGTTAATAAATTCCCGCTGCTCCGGACTGCTGTCGCCGACGATGAACGGAAAGTTTATCGTTGCTATATAACCCTCATATTGCACGGCCAGTGCAGCCATTATCATATCCCCGTTCTCTACTCGCTTGCGCGTAGGCCTGCCGATAATTGTATTGACTCTTACTCCGCTTGCAACGAGGCAAAATGGAACATTTTCCGCTCCTTCCCGCATGCAAGCATAATAGGCGGCGGCTGCAATTTCCAGCTCAGTTACTCCAACGGCCGCCGCTTCCATAAGCGCTATGTAGCCTTTATCAGCTACGCGAGCCGCTTCTTTCAAGCAAGCAATTTCATATTCAGATTTTATTAACCGCATTGTAAACAGCAGCTCATTGGCATCAACAACATCAACCTCTTGCGCATTCGTAACGATCGATTCATAGACCTGCTTGGCCATGGCGTCCATCCCCGCAATACCAAGCCGCTTCACCCCATACTGCCCCTTTAGCTCATTAAATACCTTCTTGGAATCCGTATAATCAGCATGCGGATATTCAATTTCATCCGGCACAGTGACACAATTAAAATCCGGAATTAAACGAATATCAGGCCAGACCGACATCTCCCGGCAGACAAGCTCACCTTCGGGCGCAGCGAGCACGATTGGCTCGCCCGTCATTGTGACGATTACAGCCCCACGCTCAAAAATAGGCCAATAATTGCTAATATACCGCAAATTTTCTCTTCGATACTCATCCCCGTAAATAAAACAAGCATCTATTCCCCGCTCCTGCATCAAGCTTCTTAGCTTCTTCACACGCTGATTGAACTCATCCTTCAATTTACCGTTCATACTTTAAAGCCCACCACCTTGTTATGTTATAGCAGCGCGGCTGCTTAAACCGAGAGTTAATTGATTCACATCGGTTATTAACCCGGGAACTGTCGTATTCAGCAATAACGCTTCTCCATATTTCACTCCGGTCTGGGCGCCTCTTGTCAGCGCCCGTCCTTCAATTTGCTGCAGCGCGTCCGATACAACAGCATCGCACTGTGAAGCATAAGCCTGCATAGCTTTTACCTTATCTCCATAAGTGTCAGAAATATCAACGACGAAGGAATTTTTCGGCATAAGCTGGATCACTTCAAAATGGTAGAGCGCTGCAGCTTTCCACGGCTGACCGAGCTCGAGAGAGCATGACCAGCCGGCCTGCCAGAACGCTTCTTCTGTTATGGAAGCTACCGCTTTATGTGTTCGATACTCATTCCAATAATGCGTAAATACAATATCAGGACGATAAGTGCGGATCGCTTTCATACACATCTTATAAGTCACATCATCAGCCGGGATCGCAAAATCTCCATACTGATAAGCTTCGTAATGAGCAATGCCCAGTATTTCTCTTACCGCTTCACGCTCTTGACGGCGTATCTCAACAATACGGTCTTTATCTTCCAGCCGAGTGTAGCCTTCATTTCCATTAGCAAACATAAGCACGGTAACTTCGGTGCCTTGATTCGTCAGCTTTTTGATCGTTCCGCCTATGCCCAGCACCTCATCGTCAGGATGGCAGCAGATCACTAATGCACGTTCTATTTTCATAGGGCCAAATCTCCTTCTATTGATTCATTCAACCTTTAACGCTGCCCAGTACGATACCCTTCATAAAATATTTTTGTAAAAACGGGTAGACGAGCAAGATTGGCAAGGAGCCTACAAATATTTGCGCAGCCTTGCTCGTGCGCTCATTCACTTCGGCGAGCGCTCCTAAATCCGTGCCAATCGTCAGCATCAGCTCGCGGTTAATGACAACCGTGTACAAATAGCTTTGCAGCGGATATCGTTCTGGCGAATTCATTAGAATTAGACCGTCAAACCACGTATTCCAATGACTGACTGTTGCGAACAAACCGATAGTCGCCAGACCTGGCAATGATAAAGGCACAAATATTTTCCACAAAACCGTCCACTCCTTGGCCCCATCAATGCTGGCCGCTTCATGCAGCTCCTTCGGCAAGCCGCGAAAAAAGTTAAGCAGCAAAACGACATTAAATACAGGAACTGCGCCCGGCAGTATAAGCGCCCAAATCGAATCTAGCAATCCGTAGGTGTGAATCGTCATATACCATGGAATTAACCCGCCATTAAACAATATCGTAAAAATAAAAAACCAGGCATAGAAGCTGCGAAAACGGAAAGCGCTCGTCTCCTTCGATAACGGGTAAGCAGACAATACCGTCAGCAGCATATTTACACTTACGCCAAGAAGGACGCGCTTAAGCGTAATACCGATCGATTGTAAAAACTCAGGCTTGCTCAGAACAAATTTATAGGAGCTTAGCGTAAATTCAACAGGCCACAATTTTACGAAACCGCCTGCTGCCGCACCGCTCGAGCTTAACGATACAGCTAGAATATGAATAATCGGCAGCAAGCAAAGCAGCGATACTCCGCCTAAGAAGATATAATTACAAAGGGCAAAAAGCTTCCGGCTCGGCGAATTAGCGGTATACATAAAAACTTTTCACCTCCTCAGAAGATGCGGTAGTTCGCGAACCGATAGGCAAGAAAATAGGATAGGGAAATTAACACCAAGGATACGACGGATTTAAAAATGCCTACTGCTGTTGCCAAACCGTACTGTGCTTCAAGCAATCCAAGCCGATAGACGAAGGTGTCAATAATATCACCGCTTTCATACACTTGCGGACTGTACAAATTAAATACCTGCTCAAACCCAGCATTTAGCGTATTCCCAAGACTAAGTGTCGCGAGCAAAATAATAATGGGCAGCATGCCAGGCAGAGTTACATGCAAAGTTTGTTTGAACCGGTTAGCTCCATCCACGATCGCCGCTTCATAAAGCGCCGGATTAATCGCTGTCAATGCAGCCAAATAAACAATCGTATTAAAGCCAAATTCCTTCCATAAATCCGAAAAGACGAGCACGTGCGGAAACCAGCGGTTATCCCCAAGAAAATAAATCGGCGAAATGCCAAACCAGCCTAAAAATTGATTAGCTATACCTTTCATCGATAAAATATCGATTAATATACCGCCTAAAATAATCCACGATAAAAAATGCGGCAAATAAATGAGTGTTTGAACACTGCGTTTAAAAAATTGCTTACGAATTTCATTCAGTAATAATGCGATTAAAATCGGAACAATTAAGCTTGCCACAATTTTCATCGATGCAATAAAAATCGTATTCCACAAAATTTGTGTTGTGTTGGGCAGGGTGAGCAAATACTGAAAATTTTCCAGGCCAATCCACTTTGAATTAAAAATACCTTTGGCTGGAACAAATTTTTGGAATCCTATTACGACTCCAATCATCGGCACATAACTAAACAGGATGAGTATAAGGACCGCGGGTACTAGCATAAAATGAAGTGAAATTTCCCGCTTCCATCGAGACGACCGATTTGCTGTCCCCTGTCTGCTTATGCCGGCCATCCGAATACCTTTAATTTTCATTGCTGTACCACTCATTCACTTCCTTCGTAATCTCACTGCCGCCCAGCTTCATCCAGTTGTCTACAAAAGTGTCGAACTCGTCAATCGAAGCACCCATAATGATTCTGGTAATTGCCTCCTGCTCCAGCGTCTTTAACGACTCGCTCTTCTCAATCCATGTCTTTGTCGAATTGCCTGCGAACTCATTACGTATGAGCTGATTATTGGCAATATAATTGCTGATGATTTCGTAGGCAGAGCCTTTGTCCCCAAATACTCGATCATAACCCCAATTAGATGCATCATTTCCGGTTTCACGGTAAGTCTTAATTCTTTCATAGATATCTAAGTCTTCTGCATTAAGAGAAGACACTTCGGCCTGGCCTTGCAGCACCTTCGCAATATTGATATGCTGATCCATATTTTTGCGGTAAGGCCATAAAGTGAATGGCGCATATTTGAACGTTTCAATTCCATTATTAACAAAGTAAACGCCTGGCTCCGCTTTCTCGCCCCAGCCCTTCTCCACGTATAAATTAACCATTTTAATGCCAGCTTCCGGATGCGGGGTGCCCTTTTTAACGACTAAATAATTGTTAACCGCAAACCCGAGCTGCTTCGTTAGAGCCGGTTTTTCATCAATGGAAACGATCGGGTATGGATTCCAGTCTGCATTAGGATCATTGGACTTGCTTTCATTAAGCGGCCAAAGTGAATTGGACATTGTACCAAATATTAATCCAGCCTTCCCGGATGCCATCCATTCCGATGCTTTCACGACATCCTTCACTCCGAATTCTTTATCGATATAGCCAGCTTTGTATAACTCTTGCAGTTTAAGCAGCGCAGGCTTCATTTCGGGCTGAATATTGCCGTAAACGAGCTGACCCGATTCATCCTTAATCCAAATGCTTGGATAAGCGTGATAGCCATTGAAGAAGCCTTCCAAATCAGCTACCCCTGCAGTCAAATCTTTATGAATGACGAGACCGATTGTATCATCCTGATTATTTCCATCTGGATCTTGCAGTGTAAACGCTTCCGCTATTTTCAACACATCGTCCATTGTTTGCGGCACTGGTAAATTAAGCTTCTCCAGCCAGTCTGTGCGAATCCATAGCATCTGGGCGTTATCAATGGAAGATGTAGCAGCAGGAATACCCATCAGCTTGCCGTCAATCTTGGCCGATTCGAGTGCGCGTGTGCCGTCTTGTGTCATAATCTTCTTTGTTAGCGGGGATGCATATTTCTCATAAGCGTCAGTCAAATCCATAATTAAGCCTGCTTCAGCCAGCTGTTCCATCTGTGTTGCATTTACAGTCATAAATTGTGGAATATCTCCAGAAGAAATCGTCAAATTTGTTTTTTGGGCTCCTTGATCGCTGTTTACTACCCAATTGTATTTCAGCTTAATGCCAAGCTCATTCTCATATGCTCTAGTCCACACATTGTTACTGATATCATCGCCGTCTGCATACTTATATGCACTGCTCACTACCCGCACACTTGTTATTTCAATCGGGGGATCATATTTGCCCAATGGATCATCGGCGGTCTGATCAGGCGGATCGGCAGATGACTTGGCCGTAGAATCTGGACTGCTCACTCCAGAGGGCGGGGAGCCTTGCTCATTCTCCTTGGCGCTCGTGCATGCTGTCAAAACTAACATGAAGACGATAATAACCGCTGCATTCAACCAGCTCTTCCTCATTGTTTCATCTCCTTGGCTTGGTTTTGTAAGCTTACAATCAAATTATAAGGTTGCTATAAAAGGTGCCGCCATCGCACAATTTATACATATTGCAACTAATTTAAACCGATATTCAATTGTGCCAAGTGTACATATGCTTATTGCGGGCTAAAGCGAGCGCTTCTCCCGGTATTCCTGCGGCGTCATCCCTTCATGACGTTTAAAGAGCCGGGCAAAGTAAGTGGGAGATTCGAAACCGACACTGCGTGCAATGTCGTGAATCTTTGCGTTCGTCTCCAGCAATGCCCGCTTCGCTTTTTTCAGCCGCACATCGTTAATATAATCAACAAGGCCGACCCCCGTTGACTGCTTATACAGCCGCGACAAATAAGTTGGATTCAAATAGACAAGCTCCGACAGCCGGTTTAGCGATAGCTCCTGATCGATATGCTGCTCGATATGCTGGTTTAAAATATGGACGACCTGGTGCGTGTGCCGATTTTGCTCACTTTCTTTCTCACGAATTAATGCAGCTGCAATTTGGACAAATTCGTCGAGAACGAGTGTATAGGGACGATTCACTTCGTATTGCTCCAGCACCGCAATATTGTTTAGGTTCGCTTGCCTATTCGTCTCCCAGCGGTTCATATAAGAAATAAGATGGGCAGCAATAGAAAAATAAATTTCTGTAAACAAGGACATATCATAGGCTTCATCAAGACATCGCTTCAGGCGTGCGATCAGATCAACGAACAGTTCATGCTGGGAAGTGCTTGAAAATTCGATATCGGAAATTTTAATTAGCAAATTTCTCGCAGTGCGGTGATGCTGATCAGCAGCCTCCTTCGCCGAATCATGCGGCTGCAATCCAGCGGTCAAAATCATTTCATTGCTTTGAATGCGCATAAGCTGCTTGCGCAGGCTTTCGAAATGAATATGCAGCTCATGCCAGCTGACGGGCTGCTGTCCGATCGAAAAAGAAACGGTAAGCTTAAGCAATCGGCCAATGACCGGCTGCACTGCTTCCAATATCCCTTTCACAAAAGTAATCATTAACTCCCAGCGGCGCTCTATTGCTTCGTTACTTGCTTGTCCGCCCGTCCGGTCACTCGCCGGCTGCACAAACAGCGCAAAATAGGTTTTACCGACAGGGGTGAATTGAAATTGATGATGACTAAAAAATTCAGCCAAAATATTTTCGACCGCCTGAACCATCAACGCCCGATCGGCTTTGCTTTCATAATGTCCCCAATCGTCTATACGACCGGTTACGGGAAGCACATTTTGAGCTTCGTCCATCCCGATTTGCATCTCTTGAAAAGCGGCTGCCGATATCATATGGCGAGATAATGATCCATCGTGAATGCTTGTCAAAAATTCCTTCTTAAGCAAAGGAAGCGCCAGATGCATTTGCTTTCGCGCCCGGTCGATCAGTTCTTTGTATACTTGATCCTCTTCAAGACTGGCTAGCGCTTTGCACACACTGGCAATAATATTGTCGTCTTCCTCTGTCTTCAAAATAAAATCTGCACTGCCATTGCGAAGAGCGGTCTGTGCATACTGAAAGTCGTTATGGCTTGTCAAAAAAATAAATTTGCTGTGAGGCCAAAGCCGCTTCGTTTCCTGCTGTAATTGAAATCCGTCAATTTTTGGCATGCCGATATCACTTATTACGATGTCTATACGCAGCTCCTCCATCAGCCTCAAAGCCTCCTTGCCTGAATAAGCGCGGTAAAGCTCCAGATTTGATCTGTTTTGCTCTTGAAACAATTCATACATACCGTCAACAATAATTGGTTCATCATCAACAATTAGCAATCTGTATATCATCGTCTCTTCCCCTCCATTTACAACTCATAATCTAACGGAATCATTAACTCGACCTTCAACCCGCCCAAAGCGCTGCGGGAAAATCTCAGTCCGCCCCGCTCCTTATAGTGAATTTGCACTCTGCGATGAACATTGAACAAGCCATGGCCTTCTTTCAATTTATTGTTTGCTTTCAAGCTATACTGCAGCTTAAACAAATGATCTTCATTTAAAGTTCCCCCGCTATCCTCTACAGCAATAATAAGCATCCGGATTTCCGCATCTTCTTCGTAGGACACCTTAATCCAGCCTTCTTCATCTTCATCAGCTAAGCCATGCTTATAGCAGTTTTCCAGTAACGGCTGCACAATAAGCCGCGGGACGACCATTGCATTCCATCGTTCGGGCAATTCCGCAAAATCGACGTGAATACGCCTGCCGAAACGAACATTTTGGATGTCGACATAGGAACGCACGAAATGAATCTCATCTATCAGCGGCACTTCCTGCACCCCATCGCGCGTTATAAACTGAAAGTAATGGCCTAACGATTTCGTAAACGTCATGACCTGATCCAATTGCTCCATCTTGGCCATCCGATATAGAGTAAAAAAGCTGTTATATAAAAAATGGGGGTTGATTTGCAGTTGCAGCTGTCTCAGCTCCGAAAGCTGAAGCCGATACTTTTGCTCATATACTTCGTGAATGAGGACTCTAAGCCGCTCCATCATTTTATTGAACTGAAGGTACAGGAATGAAAATTCGTCTTGATACTTATACTTGATTTCGCCATCCAGCTTCCCTTTCTCCACCCGTTTGAATGCTCTTACCAAAGTACGCAGCGGCTGATGGATCAATTGATAAATGGCGTAGGAAAACACGGCGATGATGATCAATGAAACGGCAGACAGCCACCAAATGCCATTGCGATACTTTTGCAGCGGTCCCAGAACGACCTCCTCTGGCAAATAGGTTAAAATCATCGAATCAAGACTGGCAGACTTTTCGAATATGACAATATATTTTTTTCCTGACTGCTCGATATACCGGATGCCCGAATCTTCCGCATTTCTTTCATACAACTCATAGGCCAGCTCGGTTAACGCCGGCTGCATGGCACTATCCGGCATGTTGACGATTTCCCATCTCTTTTTCTGATCGACCATAACAGCGCCGCCTTGTATATGCTCTGCGAACAAGCCAATAGCCGATTGAATTTCGGTCTTGTCCACCTCAACTGCAATAATATAATGCGTCCCGCCTTGCACAGTTATTTCTGGGTATGGAATACTAATATACAGCTTGTCATCCTGTTGAATAAAAGGGGATTCCAAACGATCGACCGGTTTAGCCAGCGCCTTGAACAAAGCGCCGTCAATCGGATCAATCGTTTGATCAGTAGATAAAGTCCGGTTAATCGAGGCGATCGAAATATGAACATTACGAATATAGGGGCTGGAAGCCTTGAGTACTCTAATCCGATTCAGTAAATTTGTAAGCGCTTTATTTTTCTCGATATCTGTTATAATCAAATTAAAATCACTCAGCTGCCGCAAATACTCATCATTGGCATATTCCTGCTGCAGCCGGATCGTTCTAGTAAAATCAGTTTCAAGCAAATTCAAATAGAAATGAACGCGCGCCTGCATCGACTTCGTAATTTCACTTCTGACATTGTCCGCACTCGACTCATTCAACTGCAGGCTGAGAGCGTAAATCGGAATAAGCACCAGTAAAAATGTAACCACAAGCTTCGGATAGATGGACAACGGTATTTTCTCTAACAGGCTTCCCATTATAGGCACCTCACTCTAATTTAGTTCTAAGTGGTGCTGCGTATCCAAATGTATTCCTTCTTTATTCCTCCTGTATTCCTCCTGTATTCCTCCTTTACAACTTGCTGCCTATCAGCGCATATAAACGATCTAATGCCTATTTTATAGTTATTCAAGCAAATGATTAATATAAATCTTGCTCAGTACTGGACACTAACTCGCTCCTCGAAGGTGTCGATTCATTGTGGATGATGCAGCATGCAATAGAAACGGGTGGCACTGCGATCAAGTTTGGGCTTCCGACCGCTGTTGTACGCCAATTTTTTTGTAATACATATAACCTGTAAAGGTTAAAATTGGCCTACAAAGGCGGACGCTCCCGCTTCTCCAGTCCCAATCTTGCTCTCCGTTACCCTTTTCTTTTGCTTACCAAAGGTTGCCGAGACTAAGGATTTCATCAGGCTGTTGAAAAAGAAACTTTTCTGACGAAGCCGATAAGCACCACCCCAAAACTGCAATAACGGAACGTGTGTCCAGATAGTTGGCGGCTTCAAAATCGGCGACTTCAAACTCTGTGGGGGCTCAGTGAACGTTTGCGTTTATTTGGCGGTCACTCGTTCCGCTATTTGACCTAAAAACACTATTTTTGTTGTTTCGCGGACACTGGTTCCGTTATCGGCCCTTTCCCCGTCCGTTTTTGGGTAGTTTTCGAACAATAGCGGAACGTGTGTCACTTTTAACGGGCAAATATGGGGATTTCGGCGCAATAGCGGATCGTCTGTCCAGATAGTTGTCAGCTTCAAAGTCGCCGACTTCAAACTCTGTGGGGGCTCAGTGAACGTTTGCGTTTTTTTGGCGGTCACTCGCAAAACAGCTCAATGTATACGAAATTTCATACAGAAGAAACTAAGGGCAGAAAATCCACTTAGACCGATAGCGACACATTACTTGCGCCAACAGGATCGTCTAGTAAAATTTAGAATCGCAAAAAAGGCTGCCCATCAGATCATCAATGATCTAATTGGCAGCCTTCGTCGTTTTCATCGTAATTCTATCCGCAGAAAATTGAAAGCTCCATATTATCATCCAGCTCAAATACTTGGTCGGGCCACTTCTGCGCCTCTACAGAAGTATCCGCGGTGTTCCCACATTCATCATGATCGTTTAATGTATTTCTCGAGCCCTACTATACCAGTCCCGTGTAACATCTGCATATATTAGGCATTAAAAGCTCCCTGCCATTCACTGCGTATTTTTCAAACAGCGCGGTTAGTTCCTGCACAAAAGGCTCATATGCTTTATCTTGAACATTAGGGGCATAGGATGCAGACAAATTACGGTCGATAAAACTATTTCTATCAAAGCTAAGATCATTAGCAATTTCCAGCAATTCATATTCCCCTGATCGAAAAAAAGAGCTTATCTTCTCATCACTCTGCTCGAAGCCGCCGCTAAATCCGTTAAACTGAGGGCAGTATCTTTGGCAAATTTCAGCATTTTCGATGACAAGCTCATGATCCGCGACACGGCTGTTCCAAATTAGAGACACATATCCTTGCGGCTTAAGCACCCGTTGGCACTCCAGCTTAAACAGCTCCGGATTAAACCAATGGAAGGCTTGCGCCACTGTAATATGATCTACATTGCCCGCCGCAAGCGTCGTCTGCTCAGCCGTTCCGTTGACAGACGTATAATTAGGATAGTTTCCCCAAGCCTGTTCGGACAAAAGCCTCATATCCGTATTTGGCTCTACGGCCATGACGTTCAACCCTTTGTTCAGCATTTGACCGGTTAATATCCCTGTGCCGGCTCCAATATCCGCAATGACGCTACCATCGTTCCATCCATATTTCTCGATTAACACTGTTAATAATTGATCAGGATAACCTGGGCGAGATTTCGAATATACGGCTGCTTTACCTGTAAAATGATTTGTTGCATCCATGTTCCTGCCTCCCCATACTGGTTTAAACCATATTTTCCTATTTCATTATACACTGCTGCACCAGCCAAATGAGTGCTTTGAAAAAATTCACAATTGGATCTCAGACACTTTCAAAATAAAAACCCCCAGTACCCTACCCGTACTGGGGCTGGAAAGATACCCGGCTATCGCCGTCTTATCATACCTTCCCATTCTCCATACTAAACTTGCAATTGTTCCCCTGGAGTTAGAGAATGTGCTTGGCAAAGGTATTTCGTTCATCTCGCGAATTGCCGTTGCAAATGAAGTCGAGCGGGGACTGCTCTTGCTTTCGCCGCTGCCAAACCCACTCAGCAGCAGGTCAATTTATGTCATCTATCACCGGGACCGGTGGCGATCCGCACAAATGCGTACATTTTTGGATATGCTGACATATAACCAGAAAAGAAGTAACCTGAGTGATCTTGGCTTGGGATGAACAGCCACAAAAACAGCCCATCCCCGGATAAGGAATGAGCTGTTTCATGTTTCACGATTACATATCTAATTTGAAGCTATTAATCATCAAGCTCGACGCTAATAATATCGCCATTTCGGTCAATTTCCCATTCAATCTTTACGCCTGGCCTCAGCCCGAGCTGGTCATCATCTTCAATGACCACTTGTTCAGGAATTGTAATTTGCTTGGTTTGTCCGCTTTTGAGCTGTACAGTAACCTGTCTGCCATTAACTGCGGTAATAACACCCTCATACTCAATATAATAAACAAAAACTCTGCCGTTATTTTTGCCAATCGTTACACGCTTTCCGCCATCTGACAGCAGTTCTACCCGCTTGTTCAAATGATGGCCCAGCTTGACATCCTTAATGACCTTAACTACTGTAACACCCGGCGGCAGCTCTATATTGCGATGCTTCATCGGCGCTTTGTGCGAAGGATCGCTTTGCGCTTCAACCCTGACTTCCTTCTTAACCTCATCGCTATGCGCCGTGCTGCTTGTTATCATCGAAGCGGAGCATAATACAGCAGTGAGCAAGCCTGCCGCAATCTTTTTCCACCCTTTTGCTGAAAGTCCCATTGTGTAAGCCTCCTGCATTTATTGAATATTGACACTAGCTGTGCATGTATATCATTTCCAATTTTTTGTTTTTTATGAGTCGTTCACTTCAAAAGAGGGGATACAAGGCGATTAAAGATTACTCACACGAATCTACGTGGTCACATGTTCCGCTATTTACCTTAAAACCGCCATTTTTTAAATTTCGCGGCCATACGTTCCGCTATTCAGCTCTAAAGGGGGCTTTTTGG
>NZ_JBOZWO010000059.1:0-24869 GCF_050864975.1 Paenibacillus sp. GXUN7292
GTCCCGAAATCAGCCTATTTCAAAGTCTAACGGTTGTAGGAAGCCTTATCTTCCTAAAACCTGGCATAAACAGGGCAAAAGTTCACACGTAACGCTCCCCACAACCGTTAAAATTTCAAAACACCTATTTTTCGCTAAATAGCGCTTCCCACAACCGTTACAGTTTTGGGAAAGTCGAATATGCGCACAATGCCTCTCCTTTAAGCAATAGGAGAAGGGGGCACTAACGAATGTTGCCCATATGTATCGACTTGGTCACACGTTCCGCTAATCGTCCTTAAACCGTTATTATAGAGTTTCACGGACACACGTTCCGTTATTCGTCTTTAAACCGTCATTATTGAGTTTCGCGGACACACGTTCCGTTATTCGTCTTAAAACCGTCATTTTTTGAATTTCACGGACACACATTCCGTTATTCGGCTTTAACTGGGGCTTTTCTAGTGATTTTTTGGCCAATAACGGAACCAATGTCACTTAGCCGCTTCAAAACTGCAATTTTGGGTGTAATAACGGAACGACTGACCGGCTAGGAAGGAGGTCCATCAAAACACCATCAAAGCACCATCAAAGCACCTTGCAAATGTTTGCCTACAACCTCTACAGTTTGGAGACTGTCGAGTTATGCGCCCCGCCGCTACCATTCAATTGTTATTGTACTGGTCAGATGTTTTTTATCCCATGCATAACGAAGGATAAAAAGAAATATTATACATAGTGTGTATTGGTTACATACGATAAGCTCGTTCTTGCAGCATTAGGAGCAGAATAGAAGTTGTAATCGGGTTGTAATCGTTTCATATTTCGACTAAGATGGATGCATAAACAGTAGGGGGAGGCAATACATATGTTAGATGAATTTACGGAATTAATTGCCATGGACAAGTCGACAAGCCAGCCTGCAGCCGGTGATATTTTCGTGGTTCAGCCTAAGCATAATTATTATTACTTTGCTAAAGTCATTCAGACAGATATTCAAGGGCTAAATTTGAATTTCAAAGGGATGAACCTCATTTATTTGTATAATTGCCATGGTACGAGCAAGGAGGTTCCTGCACAGCTTGACCAATACAAGCTATTGCTTGCACCAACAGTAGTCAATATTTCCGGTTGGAAAAATGGCTTTTTCAAAACCGTTGGCCATCAAGCAGTAACAAAAGCAGAAACGAGCCTCGATTTTGGCTTTTTTGATAATTTCGATAAAAAAGATGTTTTTTATAATCTGGAAGGCGAGCAGCTTGAGCATATTCCGCGTTATTCTGATTTTAACGGCTTATCCAGTTACCGGACGATCGGCCGCGAGATGCACCGCGTGCTGTATGGGAAAAAGTATCACTAACGAGGATCCCAATATTTTAATAAAGGGTCAGGCTGCTCCATAATAAATCGGAGCCTCCTGACCCTTCTATGGTTAAGTGCTGCTTTCTTCCTCCAGCATCTGCTCGACTTGCCCCAGGAATAGAGCGGCTCGAGAAATATATTCTCTGGCATGCATCCGAAACAGCATTTCATGCTGGCCGCCCTGTACGATCCAGGAGCGGGATAAAGGATTATGCTGCGAAGCGGCGATAGCTTCGGCAGTTGTATAATCAGCCTTGGCATCATTCGTACCATGCATGACATAAAGAGGTATAGGATACGAATTGTTCATTACCGTGCTGGCTGGAATATTTTGAAAGCTGGTTCCTGTCCATAGCGGCAGTATGGCTTGAATAAGTGCATGAGAAGGGAATTTAGGCAAAGCTATAAATTGGTTCAGATTATCAAATAAGGCTTCGGAGCTAGGTAAAAACAAGCTGTCAAGCAGCATGGCATCAATATCATCTGTGAGCAGCCCTGTTTGCAGAGCCGTTCCGGCGCCCATCGAAAATCCCCAAACGATAATATGCTCGCTGCCTCTGGCTTTCATATTGTGAACAGCGGCCAGCAGCTGCTGTGATTCCTCATAGCCCCCGGTAGCTGGGGATTTATACTCCTGGGAAGCGTAGCCGTAGTCAAACATAAGCACGTTGTAGTGCAAACTATGCAGCAGCTTTGTCAGCTCGTACATAGGTACCCAGCTTTCCTCGCGATTCGCACCGTAGCCGTGGCTGAAAATAATGGTTTTGCTGGAAGCTGCTGTCCGGGTATTGTCTTCTGCCGGAATGAACCAGCCGCTAACCATGGACCGGCCGCTGGCGCTAGGGAATAGAACATCCTCATAATTAAGGCCAATGGCATCCTTAGGATTGGAGGAAAGAGGCGCAACATAAGGATTGGCAATCATCCAGGCAAGAAAGCCGTGAAAAACAACGATGACTAGCAATGCTGCGGCCAAAAAAGCCGAAAGAACTGCTATTAGCTTATGGTACCTTTTATATTTGGCAGCGCGAGTGCGCTCAGTTACAACTGGAAACCCTGGCAGCGCAGGGGGGTGAGCCGTATAAGAGCCTTCAAGCACTTGTTGTCTAGGCAATAAAGAATTCATGATGCAGGCCCCCTATACATAATATTTAGTTTGGAAGCGTTGTCATCTGGTGATGCGCTTATCGTGAAGCTTGCTTCCATACCGGTTGGTTAAAATTGGGCAGATTACTCGTCAACTATAATAGCTTACTTCTATTAATCGTAATGCTATAGATTAAATGTGTCAATTAGTCAGGCAAAATTGTTATTTTGTTGTAACATGACTGTAATACATAGGGACCAGCTATGGGAAATTAAACCATTAAGCTTTACGGCGAAGCAGTATTTAAGGTATACTAAATGAGAATGAATATCAACGAATATGAAATGGGGTTTCGAAGAGTGAAACTCCTGTGGTACAATAGTGTTATATAAAACTTGCTGCTTTTTAGATGGGAGGTTTGCAAGTATGGATGAAGGCAAGTCTACCGTAAGGGCCGTTGATCGGGCCTTGGATATATTATTATGCTTTACCATTCGAACGGATTGGGCGATGACTGAAATTGCCGAGCATGTAGGCTTGCATAAAAGTACGGTTCATCGCATGCTGGCAACCTTGGAGGAGAAAGGCTTTATAGAGCGGGACCATGATACAGACCGATATCATCTTGGCCTTAAAATATGGGAGCTGTCGGCGAATTTATCAAGAACCGATGACCAGGCTACTATCTGGCTGCCAGAGATGGTCAGGCTGCGCGATGCGCTGGGAGAGACGGTGAGCATCTATGTGCGGGACGGCAGCGAGCGGATACGGATTCAGGCGGTGCAGAGCAATGAACCGATTCGCCGGGTCGCGCCTGTCGGAGCTCGCCTGCCACTGTATGCAGGCGCCTCCAGCAAGGTATTGATCGCTTTTGCCGATCCGCAAATTCAAGCGCTCGTTATGGATGACCCTATGTTTCAAGCGAATATTTCGATTGAGCAGTATAAAGAACAGCTGAAGGAATTAGTCGCTCAAGGCTATGCGACAAGCGTGGAGGAAAGAGAATCAGGGGTAGCAGCGATATCTGCGCCTATCTTTGATCGAACAGGCAAATTGGTTGCCGCGCTGTCTGTTTCGGGACCTGCCAGCAGGCTGACACTCGAGCGGATGAAGGAGTACTCGGCTGTCATGATCGAATCTGCAAAAAGAATGGGTACGATGATGAAGTGAAAATAAAAATGCTCCCTGCAGCAGATAGGCAAGGTATAAGTGCCTAAACTGTAAGGGGAGCATTTTTAAATTACAGCGCCTATAATTACGAAGTCACAAAAGCCATAAGGGGTTGGTATTGGCGGTACCCGTGTAGGGATTCGTTAAACCTCCTTGTAATGACCCCTCTGTCATCAAGGCTGCCTTACTGCACATTTTTTGCATACTGCCCCGGCGAGATCCCCTCATATTTGCGGAACATGCGAATAAAGGTGTTGGCATTGTTGCAGCCGACCATTAGAGCCAAATCACCGATTTTTACTTTTTCCTTCTGCATAATCTCTTTAGCCTTTTGCACGCGGTAAATATTCAAGTAATCCTTGAAGTTTTCGCCTGCGTATTTTTTGAAGGCGACACTCACATAACCCGGAGAAAAATTGAAGGTTTCTGCGATCATAGTGAGCGACAGATCAATATGGTAGTTTTCATGGATATATTCCATCATTTGCTTCACGGTGCTTTGATCCATCATTTCACTTTGCTGACTGATCATATCGATCATCGTATCGAACAAATGAACGATGGCGGAGATCGCCTCAGCACTCGATTCACTATTCCGCAGCGTTTCCAGCGGGTCGTTATGCTGCTGCCAAAACTCGCTCGGCGCCTTGTTCAGCTGCTGCATAATACGGTTGAGCGTGGCCAGAAGCAGCAAGCCGAATTGCTCCAGCTGCTCCGGTATTAATGTTCTTTTCTCCAAATTTTCTTGCAGTATACGGTTTAATATCGTACTGGCCTGCTCACGTTCTCCACGGATGACAAGACTGATTATGTCCCGTTCGGCATCGATCGGATAATAATAATTGTCCATCTGCATCTGGCTAAGCTGCTTGTAGGTCATAATCGTTGTTCTATCAACTGCTGATCTCCACTCCAACACTTGCATGGCTTGACTGAACGATTGCTCAATATCGGCAACGGAGCTGACAGGCTGGCCGACAGCAGCAATCATGCCGAAGGTATAGCCCTCTGTAATATGAGACATCGTTTGGGTAAGCTTTCTTTGAATATCTTCGGTATTAGTATGCTGAACGATAAGCACATATTTGCTGAAATCCAAATCGAGCAGCTCGCAGACGAAGCATTCCTTCAGCTCCTCTTGCATAATTAAAGAGGTTTGGGATTTAATCGTTAAAATTGCTTCTTTGGAGTATTGCTCCATCAACTCCTTTAGCTTGGAAAAGGCAATGACGCATACGGTGAGATCGCTTTGCAGCTGCTCCAGCTGATGCGCGCCCAGCTGTGCCTGAATTTGCTCCTGCGGCACAAGGCCATGCAGCAGATCACGCATAAATTTCTCGCGCAGCGGCAGCCTATTTTCATTCATGGCTGATTTCAGCTGCTCGTTGGCCGTATTGATTTTGACTGCGGTTTCATGAAGAAACGTGAATTCATCCTTATTGGGCGTATGATCATAGCCTTTGAACAGATCGACAAGACGGTTTACCGGCTTGTACATTCTTCTCGTAACGACATAAGAGACTATAAGGCCAGCAGCGGTTAAAATGCCGAATAATAATAAGGTCCCGTTCATATTAAAGGTTTCGTCAAACGATTGAACCGGCGTCAAATACATATAAGTCCAAGCAGGCATCGTTAACGAACGGATCATATGAATTTCGTACGGGCCGGATTTGTACTTCTCATAATCTGCTGACACGGGCTTTTCCAATTGATCTAGTGGCAGACGAAGCAGCTCTGCTGTTTGCTTGCTGTCAAACGTAGATTTGAACGCGGCATACTGGTCATCCTCAATGATGGCAAAAGCTTCATGGCTTTCTGAAGCCAGTAAAGGAAGAAGCTGCTGTTCATATATAGATACAATGAAAAATAAAGTGTTGCCTCTCCTCATCTTCTCCGGGCTTACGGTTGTAATTACCCTATCATACCCGTAGACAGAATCGTCCTCAGTATTTTCTGTATGGCTGGGGCTGCTGGGCAATGCAGCTAACGTATTCAGTCTTTTCCCGTTCAACAAAGACAATTTTTCCTGGAATAGTTCCTCTGACAGGCCAATTTCCTCAAAATACCGTTCTTTATCAATGGAATAGTGCGGCGTAATAACAAGCTCGCCATCATTTTCCATCAGATCAATTTTGTATCCAAATTCAGCGAAAGCATCTAAATGATTGCGCAGCTCATAATAAGTTCGTGTTATGGAATAGTAGTCACTGTCGCCGGAAGCAAAATTGATAATATGCTCATTAAGCTTTAATTGATTGATCAAATTGAAAGCGACAGCATATTTGGAGTCGATTTTTTCACGCGCCTGCTCCAAAAAGGATTGATTTTTCTGGTTCAGCTCATGCCGGACATTTTGGTTGTCCTTATAAAAAAATAAACAGACCGCGATTGCCGTGTAAGCGATAACAATAGTGAAGTAAGCAATAAGCAGTTTAGTAAAGAAAGACTTTTTGAACAACCTAATCTCTCCTCGGATTATACTTGAACGTTACGATAGGTTTTTAAATTATAGCACATAGTTTTGTAAAGACGGCCGTATATGCAAATTTGGTGATAGATAAAAAAATGCACATTCAATAAAGCCCGCAGCCATGCATGAATAAATGGTGGTAATCGAAAAAATGGAGATAGACAGCGCTTTCACATCACTCTATAGTTTGGGGTGTAAAGACTGGTTCGGCGAATAAGAGCGCTCCGCCGGAGCAGGTCCAGATCTATGAGAGAGGAGAAGAAAGGACTGCTATCATTCAAACAAATTAAAGCCAACCTGATTAGAGACCGTTATCTCTACTTGCTGCTCATTCCGTTTTTGGCCTGGTACATTATTTTTGCCTATAAGCCGCTTTACGGACTGCAAATCGCGTTCAAAGATTTCAGTGTCTATAAAGGAATCGAACAAAGCGCCTGGGTTGGCTTCAAACATTTCGAAACCTTTTTCAATAGCCCCTATTTCTTTCGGCTTATAAAAAACACGCTGCTGCTTAGTCTTTTTCAGCTGCTGTTTGCTTTTCCGGCTCCTATTGTTCTTGCCTTGCTGCTGAATGAAGTGAAAAATTCGTTTTTCAAAAAAACAGTGCAAACCTTTACGTACCTGCCTCACTTTATTTCAGTAGTTGTAGTAGCAGGCATCGTGACTAACTTTTTGGCGCCGAGCAACGGAATTGTTAATATTTTGATCGAGATGATGGGAGGGGAAAAGCAGTACTTCCTGACCAATCCGGATTTTTTCCGGCCCATCTTCATACTATCGATGGATATATGGAAAGAAGCCGGCTTCGGCACCATTATTTATATTGCTGCTTTGGCGGGCGTCAATCCGTCCATGTATGAGGCGGCCATACTCGATGGGGCAAGCCGCTGGAAGCAAATATGGCATATTACGCTTCCGTCTATTATGCCAACGATTGTCATTATGCTGATTATGAAAATCGGCACGTTGATGGAGGTAGGCTACGAGGCCATTATTCTTCTGTATCAGCCGGCGACTTACGAGACGGCAGATGTAATTAATACTTATGTATATCGGGCAGGACTGCAGGAGGGACGATACGATTTGGCTACAGCAGTCGGGTTGTTCAATGCTGTTATCGGCTTTATCCTGGTCGTCGCTGCAAACAAGATTAGTAAAAAACTGACCGATACAGGGTTATGGTAGGTGATTGAACTGAAACAAAGCGCGGGCGAGAAAGTATTTTCGGTCTTTAACTATATTTTGCTTGCAGCAATTGCATTGCTGACCTTATATCCGTTCGTTTACGTTCTGTCTGCTTCGATCAGCTCGGCGGATGCTGTTATTCGGGGAAAGGTCATATTGCTCCCAAGCGATATTACCTTTGAGTCTTATGCGAAGGTGCTGGCAGAGAAAGGGATATGGATTGCTTATGCCAATACGATTTTTTATACGGTATTCGGCGTAGCGGCCAACCTGTTATTTACGGTGAGCGGCGCGTATGCTCTTTCGAAGAAACGGCTTATGGGGCGTACGGCGATCAGCTTTTTTATCGCCTTAACGATGTGGTTCCAGGCAGGCATGATTCCGACGTATCTCAATTTGCGGGATTTGTCGCTGCTGGATAACCGCTTTACCATTATTATTGCCTTCGCCATCACAACCTTCTATGTATTTTTGATGAGAACCTTTTTTCAGAGCATACCGGAAGAGCTGGAGGAAGCAGCCAAGGTGGATGGAGCAAGCGATTTGCAGGTGCTGCGCATGGTTTACCTGCCGCTTTCCAAAGCAGCTCTCGCAACGATCGGGCTGTTCTATGCCGTACTCAGATGGAACGGTTATTTCTGGGCGATGATTATTTTGAAGGATGAGAATAAGGTGCCGCTTCAGGTGCTGCTGAAAAAATTAATCGTCGAGATGAACATTATGGATGAAATGGGAGACATGACGGTCTATTCCAAAGAAACGGTCATTTATGCGACGATTGTTGTATCGATTATTCCGATTATCGCTGTATATCCTTTCATTCAGAAATATTTTGTCAAAGGCGTTATGGTTGGTTCAATTAAAGGCTAGCGCATAGGAAACAGAGCTTGTACAATTGCTGGATAGCACTTTAAAAAAAGAAATTTTATATTAAGCATACAACAATTTCTGGGAGGTCTATTTGTACATGAAAAAGAAATGGTTGGCTTCATCTATTATAGCTGTGACGATGCTCGCTTCCCTGCTTGCGGGCTGCTCAAGCGGCGAAAAGCCGAATAATACGAACACTCCGGCAACGAGCAAGCCGCAGGAAAGCAATCCTCCTGCCGAGGAGCAATTGACTGGCCACTTGATTACAAAAGATCCGCTAGAGCTGAAAATTCACTTGCATTATGCAGATAAGTTTATTTTCGATGATGAATGGCCTGTATTTAAGAAGGCTGCTGAATTAACCAATATAAAGCTGAAGGGCACAGCGTCCAAAGCTTCTACAAACAGTAAAGAAATGTTTAATGTCATGATGGTATCCGGCAGTTTGCCTGATATCGTGCATCATCAAACGAAGGAGCAGTATGACAGTTATGGGATGGAAGGCGCGTTTTTGGCGCTGGACGACTTGATTGAGGAGCATGCTCCGAATATTAAAAAGCATTTTGAAGAGAATCCGAATGCAGCCAAGTTCGCTAAGGCGCCAGACGGTAAAATTTACTTTATTAACTTTACGCCGGACGGACCCGCAGCCAAAGGATGGTTTATCCGCCAGGACTGGCTGGATAAGCTGGAGTTGAAAGCTCCGACGACAGTCGATGAGCTGTATGAAGTGTTGAAGGCATTCAAGGAAAAGGACCCGAACGGCAACAATAAAGCAGATGAGGTTCCATTCCTGAGCCGTGCAAATATGGACGGGATTTATGATCTGATCAGCCTATGGGGCGCCAGCGGCGGAAGCGATGGCACAAAGCGTGGATTTTTTGCTGAGAACGGCGTCGTTAAGTACGGCATGTATGAGCCTGCTTACAAAACAGCGGTTGAAAATATTGCAAAATGGTATGCGGAAGGCTTGATTGACAAAGAAATCTTTACACGCGGCGCTAAGGCTCGTGATATTTTGTTCGGTGATAATACCGGCGGTGTTGTACATGACTGGTTCTCCAGTACAGCAGTATATAATGATAAGCTGGCTTCGCAAGTAGAAGGCTTTAATCTGGTTCCGATTGCGCCGCCTGCGAACAGCAATGGTGTGATCATAGAGGCTTCTTCCCGTAAATTGACGCATCCGAACGGCTGGGGAATCGCTTCAAGCAGCAAGCATCCGGTAGAAGCTATCAAATATTTGGATTTCTGGTTTTCAGAGGACGGCAGAAAATTGATGAACTTTGGCATCGAGGGCAAGCATTACGAGATGGTTGACGGCAAACCGAAATTCAAAGATGAAGTGCTGAACAATGAGAAATCAGTCATTCAACAGCTGCAGGAAGAAGGCGGCCAACTTGAAATAGGCTTCCATCAAGATTATGAGTATGAGAAGCAATGGACGAATGAAATAGCGCTTAAAGGCATTGAAGAGTATGTAGGCAAGGGCTACATTCAAGAGGCTTATCCGTCTGTGACGTATACAGAAGAGGAAAGAACGAAGTTCCAGGAGCTTAACGTTGCGGTAAACACTTATGCGGACGAGATGCTGCAAAAATGGGTGCTTGGAGCGGAGCCTATTAACGACGATAACTTTGCAAAATATTTGAAGCGCTTGGATGCTCTAGGCATTAAAGAATTGCTTGAGCTTGAGCAGCGCGCTTACGACCGCTATATGGCTAACTAACAGACTGTCCCCTCCGAAGAGTATTATTGCTGTTCGGGGGGAATTAAAAGAAACTATTTGTAAGCGTTTACGATTGGAGGGGAAATAATGATAACCCGCAAATGGAAGGCGGCACTGGCATCGCTTATATGCTTCTCATTGCTGCTTGCTGAGGTTATGCTTGCTTCCGGTCAGCCGCAAGCTGCTGTTATGGCTGAGGGGGAGGCCGCAGAAACAGGCTTGGTCATGAATGGAGGCTTTGAAGAGATTGGCGGTGACGGCTTTGCAAAGGATTGGAAAAAAGCAAGCTATACGGGCGCAGCTTATATCGGCAATGTCCTTTTTTCACTGGATACCGCTATCAAAAACGGCGGCATGCAATCCGTAAAGATGGAAGCGGAAGGACCGGAAAGCAGAGGGACTGTGTATCAGATCATTCCGGTTACGGAAGAGATGAAGGGAAAAAGCTTTACGTACAGCCATTGGGTAAAAACTGAAAATGCCACAAAGGCATCTGCCCGCATTCAATTTTATGATGCTGCTAACAAAGGGATGTCCGGCGTCACGGGCGGGATGATCGATGCCAAATCCGTGCAAGGCACGGCAGATTGGCAGCTGATCGAGCTGGATTTTATTATATTGGATCGTCCGGAGGTTGCTTCGTTCCGAATTGAAACCTTTTTGGAAAAAGGGAAAGGAACCGTCTGGCTGGACGACATATCGATAACGCCAAAGTATCCGCTGGAGGCCATCCTATTTGATAAACCAAGCTATAAAGTACTGGTAAACGGTGAAGCGATACAGCTTGGCGTCAGCCTGGTGCCGGCGAATACGACAGATACTGAAATCGTATGGCGGTCATCTGATCCTGATACCGTATCGGTGCAGGAAGGCAAGGTGGTTGCACACCGCAATGGGGTTGCTACAATTACCGCATCTTCCAAGGACGGCAAAATTGGAGCCTCCGTTATCATTTATGCAGGAGAGAATGGAGAAGATATTGTGGCTGAGGATGAAACGGTAAGTACAGAGCAAGGTAAACCAGCAGAAGGTAATGTACTTGCATCGCATAACAGCGGCAAACTGATGAGCTACCGCATACAGGCGCAGCCTTCTAACGGCCTGGCCAAGGTTAGCGAAGCAGGGCGCTGGAGCTATTACCCGGGTACAGGCTTCTACGGACAGGATATGTTTTCGGTCTTGATCAGTGATCCTGACGGCAGCTATGCGGTAGCGCAAATTACAGTAAATGTAGATCGCATGAATCAGCCGCCATGGGCAGACAATGGTTTGCATGCAGTCAATAAGGGGATGGTTGTAAACGGTAAAATTGTGGCGAGCGATCCGGATAAAGATGCATTGACGTATTCGATTGCAGCGCAGCCGCTGTATGGGGCAATTGATTTTAAAAGCGACGGTAGTTATACGTATACGCCGCAAGCGGATTATGCTGGCCAGGACGCTTTCACTGTGCTTGTGGCTGATGGATTTGGAGGGACGGCAGAGGCAGTCGTATATATTTATTTAACTCCGCAAGCATCAGATATTATAAGTGAGCTCAAAGATAATAATGCAAATAATCACCATCCGCGTCTTTTGGCAACGGAAGCTGACTTTTCTAGAATTGAAGCTTTGCTTGATGCCTCGGATGAGAATATGCTGCACTGGCTGGACAATGTGCAGCGTTCCGCTGACAACCTGCTGACGCAGCCGGTTGTACCGTACAATAAGCCGGATGGGCTGCGTCTTGATACATCCGCCTCCAGCTATATCGTCACGCTGGCCTTTGCCTATCGTGTGACCGGCAATGATGATTATTTGGCGCGGGCATGGCTGGAGCTCGAAAATATTTCCTCCGCAGCATATAAGGACTGGAGTCCCGAGCATTTTCTGGATACAGCAATGACGACCTATGGTGCTGCTGTCGGCTACGACCTGCTCTATGATGTGCTTACCGCGGAACAAAGAGAGCTGGTTCGTGAGGCAATTGTAGAAAAAGGGCTGAAGCAGGCCTTGCCGCTCTATAGCAATATGTCCGGCTGGACGATAGACAAAAATAACTGGAATTTTGTATGCAACGCTGGCATGATCGCAGGTGCTATAGCCATCGCCGATGAGGAAGAGGCGATGGCCGGGCAAATTTTGCACGGCGCCTTCAAATCGCTGCAGCACGGCCTGCGCCAATATGCGCCGGACGGCTCTTCGCTGGAAGGGCCGGCATACTGGGAGTACGGCACCTCTTATTTGGTCTATCTGCTATCGGCGCTGACCAATGCATTCGGTCATGATTTTGGCTTCTCAGACTATGAAGGCATTAAAGAAACGCCGGATTATCCGCTTTATATTACCGGAACACAAGGAACGTTCAATTACGCTGACAATGATCCGGCATTTATATCAGGCAAGCTGCTGCTTTGGTTTGCAAACCGCTTCGATGAGCCAGGCTACGCATGGTACCATAAGTTCAGCAATGCACAGATGGATAAGGCAGGCTTGTACGATATGCTGTGGTACGACGCTGACTTGTATGAGGGCAGCGAGCCGCCATATAAAGACTATTATTTCAGCAGGCAGCATGCTATGACGATGCGCAGCTCCTGGAACGATCCGAATGCGTTGTTTGCCGGATTCAAAGGTGGGATTAACGGCACGCCGCATGGCGACCTGGATATCGGCACTTTTGTGCTCGATGCCTACGGTGTACGATGGGCAATGGATTTGGGCAAAGAGGATTATAATTTGCCGGGCTATTGGGATCGTTCGCCAGGATCGGCACGCTGGACTTACTACAGAAAAACGCCGGAGGGGCAAAATACGATCGTCATTAATCCATCGTCAAAGCTGCAGCAGGACAGCAAAGCCGTATCACCGATTATCGCGAGAGACGATAATAAACCGGAAGGCGCTTTTGCGATTGCTGATATGACGGAGGCTTATCGGGATCAAGTGCTGTCAGCAAAGCGCGGACTGGCGCTGACCAATCATCGCAGGGAGTTCCTGGTGCAGGATGAAATAACAGCAAAAAATCAGTCCGAGCTGCACTGGTTTATGCACTCGCAGGCAGAGATTGAAGTGCAGCCTGACGGCCGCACTGCTGTGCTGAGCAAAGACGGAAAAAGACTTTGGGTACAGCTCCTGGCTCCAGCAAATGCAAGCCTTGAGGTAATGAACGCCTCTCCCTTGCCGCAATCGCCTAACCCGTCTGGACAAAATGCTAATGCCGGCATTAAAAAGCTGGCTGTTCATTTACAAAATATGACGGAGACTACTATTGCAGTACGGATGGTGCCGCTGCTTCAGGGACAAGCGCTGCCGAGCGATACGCCGGCGGTTGTGCCGCTTGATCAGTGGACGGTTGAAAGTGCGGCGGCTGCCAAGCTGCAGGCTATTCAACTGAATGGTCAAGCAATGCCTGAGTTTGAAGAGAACCAATTTGTATACAGCAAGGAAATAGCTTACGGGGATCCGCTTCCCGATATTACAGCTGTTCCGGCTCATCCTCAGCATGCGACGGAAGTAGAGCAAATTGCTCCAGGCGTTTATCGGATTAAGGTTATCGATCCTACGGCAGCAGTGAATAGCAGCGAATACTTTATAGAATTTAAAATAAGAGAAACAAGATTCGGCGAGCCGTCCAGGCAAGAGCCGGCGGCGGGCCAGCCTAATACGCAAACTGCATTGTCTATTCAAGCTATAAAGGCGAGTGGGCATGACGGCAATGTGCCGGAGAACGTTTTCGATGGTAATTTGACGACACGCTGGTCTGACGAAGGAACGAGTTGGCTGCTGCTCGATCTGGGCGGAGAAAAGCGCGTACAGCAGGCGGCTATCGCTTGGTATAACGGCAACAAGCGCAGCACCTTCTTTGATATCGAGGTGTCGAAGGACGGGTATAATTGGGATTGGGTATACAGCGGTCAAGGCAGCGGCCTTACAGCAGACCTTGAAACTTATACGCTGCGTGAATCGACAGGCCGTTATGTCCGCATTAAAGCATACGGCAACACGGTTAATGCGTGGAACAGCATAACGGAGCTGAGTATACATGGAGAGGCTGTTCCGATTGTGCCGCCTTACACGCCGCCAGTGCTGTCTGCCGAAGCAGGGCTGCAGCAGCTGGAGCTTACTGAAGTGGACGGAGCCGTGCTGTCGTTGTCTCCGGCATTTCGTCCAGAGCTCACTTCTTATACAGCTGAAACAGCTTCAGGCGAAGTTGTTATAAGCACACAGGCTGTTCATCCAGCCGCCAAAATCGTTATTTCCGGTCAGGCAGCAGGCAGTAATATTATTGCTCTTCATGAAGGTGAAAACATCATTTCGCTGCAGGTTCAAGCGGAGAATGGCACAACAAAAACTTACACGCTTCGTATCACCCGCACCGCTCTAAACAGTAGCGAAGAAGTGTTTCCAGACATAGAAGGGCACTGGGCAGAGCCGCACATTTTAAAAGCACAGCAGCTGGGTATCGTTAAAGGCTATTCCAATGGACAGTTTAAGCCGGAGCAAAGCATTACCCGGGCTGCGTTAACCGTTATGCTGGCGCGTGCCTTAAAGCTTGACGGCAATGGAGAAGAGCCTCCTTTTACTGATCAACAGAACAGCGAATGGGCGAAGCACGAGATTGCGCAAGCTGTGGCTGCAGGAATCATTAACGGATTTTCCGATGGCAGCTTCCGGCCAAATGATAATGTAACACGGGCGCAAGCAGCTGTAATGATTGCACGGGCAGCTGGCTTGTCCTCAACCCATGCAGCAGAAACCGGCTTTGCGGATCATCATGCTATTCCTGCGTGGGCAAGAGGAGCGATAGCAGAGCTGTCCAAGCAGAAGCTCATCGAAGGAAAATCCGGCAAGCGGTTTTTGCCTGCAGATCAGCTAACCAGAGCAGAAGCTGTTGTGCTGCTGCTTAGATTGCTGGAGTATCAAGCGAAGCAAGGTGAAACGGCTGTCGCCGCCCTTTGAACAGGCGCGTTTACCGATGAAATATAGAAACAGGATAAGAAAAAAAATATATTTATTATTTTTAAAAAAAGCACAAGCCCGCAGGCTGAAACAGCCACGAGACTTGTGCTTTGCTTTTGTACGGATTAGCCCATGTTTGCGATCATTTGACGCAATACAGTTTGCAGGATACCGCCGTTGCGGTAGTAGTCTACATCCACTAGTGAATCAAGACGGACAATAGCTTTGAATTCAAACGATGTGCCATCTTCGCGAGCAGCTGTTACAGTTACAGCCTCGCCAGGTTGTACATCATTGGACAAGCCTTTGATGTCGAATGTTTCGCGGCCTGTAATGCCAAGCGTTTTCCAGCTTTGGCCTTCTTGGAATTGCAGCGGAAGAACGCCCATTCCAACAAGGTTGGAGCGGTGAATACGCTCGAAGCTTTCAGCGATAACAGCTTTAACGCCAAGCAAGTAAGTTCCTTTAGCCGCCCAGTCGCGGGAGCTTCCAGTACCGTACTCTTTACCAGCTAGAACGACAAGGTTTTTGCCTTCTGCTTGATATTTCATAGATGCGTCATAGATGGACATTACTTCATCCGTTGGCAGGTAAGTCGTTACGCCGCCCTCAGTACCAGGAGCAACCTGGTTGCGGATACGGATGTTAGCGAATGTTCCGCGCATCATAACTTCATGGTTACCACGGCGCGAACCGTAGGAGTTGAAGTCTTTGCGCTCAACGCCGTTATTTACCAGGTATTGGCCCGCTGGGCTTTGTACCGTGATGTTGCCGGCAGGTGAGATGTGGTCAGTTGTAACAGAATCACCCATAAGCGCAAGCACGCTTGCAGCCGGGATATCTTCAATATCGTCAAGCTCAGAGCCAAGGTTTTCGAAGAACGGAGGATTTTGAATATAAGTTGATTTCGCATCCCACTCGTAGCTTTCGCCTTCTGGAACATCGATTGCGTTCCAACGCTCGTTTTGCGTAAATACGTTCTCGTACTTGTCACGGAACATTTCCGGATTAAGAGAAGCTGCAACAGCATCTTTAATCTCTTGGTTAGTTGGCCAAATATCTTTCAAGTAAACAGGCTGATTGTCCTTGTCATGTCCGATAGGATCATTAGTAAGGTCGATGTTTACTGTTCCAGCAAGCGCATAAGCTACTACTAGCGGCGGTGAAGCCAGGTAGTTAGCTTTTACTTGTGCGTGGATACGGCCTTCAAAGTTACGGTTACCGGATAGAACGGCAGCAACTGTCATATCATTTTCTGCAATCGCTTGGCTGACTTCCTCTGGAAGCGGACCGGAGTTACCGATACAAGTCGCACAGCCATAGCCTGCTACGTGGAAGCCCAATGCTTCAAGCGGCTCAAGCAGATTTGCTTTTTTCAAGTATTCAGTAACAACTAGAGAACCTGGAGTCAAAGAGCTTTTCACGTAAGCAGGCTTAACAAGGCCTCTTTCGACAGCTTTCTTAGCTACAAGTCCCGCACCAAGCATAACGCTAGGGTTGGAAGTGTTCGTACAGCTTGTAATCGCAGCAATAACGACAGCGCCAGTACCCATTTGGGAAGTTTGGCCGTCTTTATGAGCTACAGGAACAACCTGTGCAATTTTCTCATCGCTTAGACCGTACCCGCCTTTGTCGATCGGCGTGCGGATAATTTCGTTGAAAGCTTGCTGCATAGCTGTAAGCTCAACGCGGTCTTGCGGACGCTTAGGACCAGCCAGAGAAGGTACAACAGTAGATAGATCCAGCTCGATGACATCAGAGAACACAGGATCCGGAGTATCATCCGTACGGAACATGCCTTGTGCTTTGTAGTAGTCTTCAACTAGCTTAACTTGCTCTTCCTTACGGCCTGTTTGACGCAAGAAATCCAAAGTTTCGCTGTCAACCGGGAAGAAACCTACAGTAGCGCCGTACTCAGGAGCCATGTTAGCAACGGTTGCGCGGTCAGCTAGGCTGATATTGGATAGACCAGGACCGTAGAACTCAACAAATTTGCCGACAACGCCTTTTTTACGAAGCATTTGAGTAACCGTCAGTGCCAGGTCAGTTGCAGTCGAACCTTCAGCAAGGCTGCCTGTCAATTTAAAGCCGATGACTTCAGGAGTTACAAAGTAAAGCGGTTGGCCAAGCATGCCAGCTTCAGCCTCGATACCGCCTACGCCCCAGCCCACTACGCCAAGACCGTTGATCATAGTCGTATGGGAGTCCGTACCTACCAAAGAATCCGGGAATACTACTGTTTCGCCGTCTACAGATTTAGTAGCTGCTACAGAAGCAAGGTATTCAAGGTTAACCTGGTGAACGATACCTGTTCCAGGAGGAACTGCACGGAAGTTGTCAAATGCAGTTTGCGCCCAGCGAAGGAAACGGTAGCGCTCTTCGTTACGCTCAAATTCTACTTTAGTATTGTAGTCAAGCGCATCTTTATTACCGAAGGAATCAACCATTACAGAGTGGTCGATAACAAGATCAACCGGTACAAGCGGATTGATTTGTTTTGGGTCCCCGCCTGCTTTTTTCACTGTATCACGCATAGCTGCAAGGTCAACGACTACAGGCACGCCTGTAAAGTCCTGCAAAACGATACGTGCAGGGATAAATGGAATCTCTTTATCCTCACGGCCGTCAGCCCAAGTAGCAAGCTGCTTTACATGTTCAGCCGTAATAGCGCGGCCATCGAATTGACGTACTGCTGCTTCAAGCAATACTTTGATGGAGAAAGGCAGCTTGGAGATATCACCAAGGCCTTGCTCTTGCAAACCGTCTAGACGATAGTAAGCATATGACTTGTCGCCAGATGTTAGAGATGTGCGAACAGAATACTGATTTTGCTTAGACATCATCATTCTCCTCTACATAATAATGACAGATCGATTGTTTCATAGTATGAAACTCGATTTCAAAAAAACCTATACCTATAGTATAGCTTTAAATTGGTGGTTACGTAAAGTCTAATTATGCCCTATTCTGTCGGAATGAACTCAACCTTTCGCATACTAATTTACACATGAAACTTTTGCCTCAAGCATATAATGAAGCAGTCATGCCTTGTGTTCCGAAACCGATGGGACAGGGGAAGTCTTGTATAAGGGGGAAATGTAATGTCGCAAGCAAAAAACAAATCGATCAACAAAAAAAATCCGGTTCAAAAGGCAAAGCAGCAGCGACAGCCTAGTCAGCCATATACAATGCTTGCTCCGCTAACAAGTGCCGCTTTGACTGATAAAGCTGCAAGAACTTCTATAGGCGAAAAAAATATACGGGATCATGAGGAGTTAGTGCGTGTATCATCCTTGCTTTCAGCTACGCCAGGTAGAATTAAGGGAGAGCAGCAAAGTCTCAGCAGCTGGCGTAAAGCTGTTCATCAATATATAAGCCATTATAATGAAGCGGAAGTAGAGCAGTACTCTTTGGTTTTATTGGAAAAGGTAAGGGATCAAGAGCATCACAGCAGGCTGATCAATCGTTTGGAGCGGGTCAAGGAACGCGAGCTGCTCCGGGGGGCTTGGCCGACAAACAGTGAGACGAAGGGCGAGCTTATACGCGTACATGAATCCGCCGAAGAGGTTAACCTGTTATTGAAGTTACATATTAAGAAACGGATGCAGCAAAATGACATTTTTTATATAGAAGAGCGCTTCGATTATGAAAGGCTATGGCTTCGCCAGCAAGGTGAGGAGTGGGAAATCGTTCAGGTTGAGCCGGTTATTTATGAGCGAAGGCCACGATTTGGCGATGCTGCACATGATACTGTATGGATTGATGAATCCGATGCTGTAAATTCTGTCATGTTAACGCCATCTGTTCCTTATTTGAACTACGAACTGATGGCTGCTTATCGTCCGATGCGGAATCAGTTCATCTATAAAAGAGATCTGGCTGTCGCGTACGCAGATCGCTGGTGGAATGAAGGCAATCCGCGATATGAGCAATTTGAAGTGAATTGCACCCATTATGTTTCTCAGTGTATCTTTGCAGGCAACGCTCCTATGAATTATACTGGTAAGAGGTCGAGCGGCTGGTGGTATAGAGGCCGGGATAAGGGGCAAGAGCTTTGGAGCTATAGCTGGGCTGTTTCTCATGCTATGAATACTTATCTTGCAGCTGCGCGAAAGTCAGGTTTGCGCGCACAAATGGTGTCCTCCGCCGATCAATTATCGCTTGGGGATGTCATTACGTATGATTGGGCTGGCGACGGCAGATTTCAGCATAGCACAATTGTAACGGCATTTGATGCCTTCGGCATGCCGCTTGTTAATGCCAACACCGTTCCGAGCAGGCATCGTTACTGGGATTACAGTGATTCCTACGCTTGGACGCCTAATACGCAATATCGTTTTTTTCATATTATATCCGATTAATAATACATGTGGTGGAGGATCAGCTATGGGGAGCAAGGTAAAAATAGCACTTGTATATGGGGGGAAATCTGGCGAACACGAGGTTTCTTTGCAAACGGCATATGCCGTTATGGGGCAATTTGATTTTTCTCAATACGAAATTATTCCATTTTATATTACGAAGCAGGGCGAATGGAGAAGCGGCAGCAAGCTGATTGCGCCGCCGCAAAATGTGGATCAGTTGAAGCTGCAGGACGCTCCGGGCGTTAGTGCGATGCAAGCATTGTTTGCCGCTAATCCTGCATATCAGGCTGCTGAGCATGCTCTAGCCGCAGGCGCACAGGACACAGCCGTGATTTCGGCTGCAAGTGCTGAAGTGACCGCAGAAGTGCAAGCGGATGGTGGCATCGATGTCGTATTCCCGCTTTTGCATGGTACTTTTGGCGAGGACGGCACGATTCAGGGCTTGCTGGAGATGGCGAACATCCCCTATGTAGGCGCCGGCGTGCTGGCATCAGCAGTTGGCATGGACAAAATTATGATGAAAAAAATATTCGCTCAAGAAAATTTGCCGCAATGCGTGTTCCGTTATTTTAATCGCACACAGTGGGAAAAGGACTCTGCTTATTTTATTATGGAATGTGAGGTTGCATTAGGCTACCCAAGCTTCGTCAAACCGGCTAATTTGGGCTCAAGCGTCGGCATCACAAAGGTGAAAAACAGAGAAGAGCTTATTGCGGCAGTTAATTATGCTTTCCGTTATGACCGCAAAGTTATCGTTGAGGAATTTATTGATGCCCGGGAAATTGAAGTAAGCGTGCTTGGGAACGATGAAGTACAAGCATCAGTACCAGGAGAAATCGCTTCTTCTAACGAATTTTATGATTATAAAGCGAAATATATAGATGGAAAATCTGCGATGATCATACCGGCTGAGCTATCGGCTGAAATGACGGAGAAAATTAGAGAAATGGCTGTTCAAGCGTTTCAAGCGATTGACGGCTCAGGATTATCTCGTGTGGATTTTTTCGTCGGCAGAGAGGATAACCACATCTATATTAACGAAATCAATACAATGCCTGGCTTTACGCCTTTCAGCATGTATCCTTTGCTTTGGAAGGAAACCGGCCTCGAATATAAAGAGCTGCTGAAGAAATTAATTGATTTGGCGATTGCAAGGCATGCAGCGAAGGCGCAATTAATATTTACCGAGGAAAATGCAATCCAATCATAATTATGAAACAGGAAGGGGAACGAAAGATGGGCTTTCAAACAGAATTCAATTCCGTATGCAAATTCAAATCGGACCAAGAGCTGTACGAACTATTGGAATATGGCAGAGGCAAAATGGTAAAAAGCGGCTTCCGCGTTTATCCTACAGGCCAGCATGTCATTGCTTATGCACCATCCAACGAAGCGGTAGCGATCGTTCGCATTTCTGCGTATACGCCTGAAATTAATTTTCAAGGCGATGAGGTAACGGGAGTAGAGCTTGAGCTCGTTCGCAAGCTGACAGAAGAGGAAGCGAGAGTGCAGACGGCGCTTGCTTATGAAATGTATTTTGGCCGCACTCAAAGCAACAGTCAATAAAATAAGGGAAGATCGTTTGTGGAATGGATTATACTTGTTTTGCTTGGCATTGCTGCCGCAACGTTTGGCAGCATCGTCGGTCTTGGGGGCGGTATCATTATCGTCCCTATGCTCATGCTGCTCGGAGGAGCGCTTACCGGCGCTCCTATTGAGCATGCTACGGCAGTTGGAGTGTCGCTGTGCGTGCTTATCGTAACGGCGATGGCCTCTACGATGACGTTTATGCGCAGAGGCATCGTTGATTTTCGCAGCGCATGGCTGCTGTTTATAACTAGCGGTCCTGCTGCGGCAGCCGGTTCGGCGTTGACAGGGCTCATTCAATCGAATTATTTTCAGCTCAGCTTCGGTCTGTTAATGCTATTTATGGCTATACTGCTAATAGTACGTGACCGCTTGAAACCGTTTTCGAAGCAGTGGCCCATCGCCCGCTCCATTACCGATGCCAGCGGCCAAGTGCATGCGTACAGCTATAGCATCGGCGCAATACTATGCATTGGACTGGCTGTCGGCTTTATATCCGGCTTGTTCGGCATTGGCGGAGGCTCCTTGTTCGTGCCGCTTATGGTATTGCTGTTCCGTTTTCCGCCGCATGTAGCGGCCGCAACCTCTATGTTTGTTATATTTTTATCTGCTATACTAGGCAGCGCTACGCATGCTGCGCTTGGCGAGGTGGATTGGCTGCTCGTTGCTGTGCTCGCACCCGGTGCGTGGATCGGCGGCAAATTGGGCGCCCGTATTGCTGCGCGCATGAGCGGCAAAGGATTATTATGGCTTTTAAGAATAACTTTATTGATACTGGCCCTTCAGCTCATTGTAGAAGGGTTGAACTTCCTTTAGAATAGTGAATATAGTAGTAGTAGAGGTAGTTCAAATATGAAAGTTTGAAGGACAAGCTGTTCTGTTGCGCTAGCTGGAACAGAAGTATCTCTAGTAGAAGCTGCTGTATGTCATTTCTAGTTGAGCATAATTATTAGATATAAATGGCCGTATTAGTTAAAGCTTGCGAGAAAAGCTTGCAAGGAGAGGAAAGGTGTACAACTTGATGGAGCAAAGCAATAGTTTCGTAGTAGGTGGCAAAAGCTTTATGGCAGTCGCGATCAATTGCGCTGCCAAGGCAGGGGAATGGATTGCTTCCAGGCTAGGCAACCATGCCAAGCTGGAACAGAAGTTGTCTGCGCAGGACCTCGTTACTGAGGTAGATAAAGGAACGGAGCGATTAATTCGCAAGCTTGTGCATACTCATTTCCCTCACCATTCCTTTCTAGGAGAGGAAGGAGTAGAACCAGGTCCTGAGGCTTCTGCACAGGCGCTTGCAGATGTTGAGCAGGAGGAGTATTTATGGATCGTTGATCCGATTGATGGAACGACTAACTTTGTGCATGGCTTCCCGTATTTTTCGGTATCGATCGCGCTGGCTCATAAAGGCGAGGTAATATTGGGTGTTATTTATGATCCTATGAAGGATGAGCTGTTCATTGCGGAGAAGGGCAAGGGAGCATATGTTCATGGCAAGGTGATGAAGGTTTCTGAAGAGAGCATGCTGCAGGACAGTCTGATTGCTACAGGCTTCCCGGCTGATCAGCAATATGCGCTGCCGCTCAATATGAAGGGGCTCAATCACCTTGTGCCCAAAGTTCGCAACGTGCGCGTAGCAGGCTCGGCTGCGCTGCATCTCGCATATGTAGCAGCCGGGCGGCTAAGCGGATTTTGGGAAATTGGCCTGAACAGCTGGGATTTGGCAGCTGGCGTGCTGATGGTCAAAGAGTCGGGCGGCGAAGTGACAGATACGATGGGACAACCTTATCATCTTGGCGTTCGCAACGTGGTGGCGAGCAACGGAAGCATACATCAACAGTTTTTGCAGGAGCTTGCCAGCGCAGAGGCTTGCAAGTAGCACTATATAAAGGACAACTGCAGCATGCAGTGGCATGCATGCTGTTGTCCTTTTATTTGTATACGGTAAAGTGGGCATTAGGAGAAGAAAGGGGAAACGGAGAGCAAGAATGGGAATGGAGAAGCGGCAGCGTCCGCCTTTGTAGGCCAATTCTATCCTTTATAGGGGTTATTTACTCAGAAAAATTGGACTACAACAGCGGTCGGAATCCCAATCTTGATCGCAGTGGCACCCATTTCTATTGCTTGCTGCCCTATCCATAATTAATCGATAGTCCCAGAGGTTTCGCTATTTGGCCCCAAATATCAGCGGAACGACTGTCCACGCAGAATACAAATTAGCGTTTAGTAACAAATTAGAAAGGAAGGGTTAGTTGAAATGAGCGTTCGTACTGTAGAAGAAGCAAGAGTGCTGATGGGTGAGATTTGCGATCTTATTGTGGAGTACATGCCGAAAGTTGAAGAACTGCGCTATCGTATCACTGTAAAAGAAGATGGAAGCCTAGTAACCGAAGCCGATGTCATGCTGGAGCAATTAATATTTAATTACATACAAAACAAACTCGATAAAGTTGTATTTATCGGCGAGGAATCCTATGACTTCAAGCAGGTTGCTGAAGATCATTATGTTGTTATGGTAGATCCGATTGATGGCACGGAGAACTTTTGTACAGGCCTCAAGGAGTGGGGAGTAGCATTCGGCATATGGAAGAGCGGGCAGCATTTGGGCAGCTTACTATTCATGCCGGAGCTTAATGAACGCTTGATGACAGGCGATGAGCTAGAGAGACTGCCTGTGCCATCCCGGATGACGGCGCTCTCTGTCGCGGTTAATGAAAAGCTGCTTGAAATACTGGGGCAAAAGGGACAATATCGGATGAGCGGCTGCTCTGTTTACAATTTATACTACGTCATCAAAGGGACCTTCTCTACATTTCTGCACCCTAAAGGCGCATATGTATGGGATATTTTGCCGGGCATACTGCTTGCACTCGAACATGGCTGCCAAGTATGGATAAACGAAGAACCATTTAACGGACAATTTCTTGATCCTTCAAAAAAATATCGCGTGGAAGTAAGACGATAGAATTCAACAACGAATAACAATTCATTTTAAAGAAGGTGCTCACTGTTATGATATCGATTGATCCGAATCAGCTTAGCGCTCAGGACAACTATAAATTACTAATCGGAAGCGTTGTGCCGCGACCGATTGCTTTGGTGACAACCATGTCGGATGCTGGCGTGCTGAATGCTGCCCCGTTCAGTTTTTTCAATGTTGTTGCTTCCAACCCGCCGATGATATCCGTTGCCGTTCAGCGCAAGCAAGGCGTGCAGAAGGATACAGCTAGAAATGCTAATGCAAAGGGCGAGTTTGTTGTTCATATCGCAGATGAAAACTATATTGAGGCATTAAATCAAACTGCAGCTTTAGTTCCTCCCGATGTGAGCGAGGTAGAATTGGCGAATTTGACCGCTGTACCTAGCGAGCGCATTTCCGTGCCTGGCCTGCAGGAAGCGGGTATCCGAATGGAATGTTTGCTGGAGCAGTCCATTCCGCTTGGCGGAACGGCTGATGAGCCTGCCTGTGATTTGCTTATAGGCAGAGTGGTTTATTTTCATTTTTCAGAGAATGTATACGATAATGGTTACATTATTGCCAAAAGCCTTAAACCAGTTGCGCGTATGGCAGGCAATGATTATGTGAAGCTGGGCGAAATGTTTTCGATTGAGCGGCCGAAATAAGGCGGGGAATACAAGTGTGATGCAATCATAAGCTATACCAAAACTGGAGTCAGCCGAACAGGCTGGCTTTCGTTGTTGTATGGGGCGTGCCCAGCAAAGCACGCATCTTCTAGCCGGTGAAAGTCCGGTCTCTGGAGGAGTCAAGTTCCGTTCCAAGCTCCCGTTAGCTTGGATACTTGCGTAGGGAGAAATTTGTGCGTAGAAGCGTATAGACAAAAGTACTGTCAGAGACAAAGCAAGCAATGTTCCAGACCGTAACATGATGTATGCATACGGAGCAACAGGGATGGGATGATGATGGCGTAGTTCTGTATGTTTGGCGTCCGATGCGGCTGATGAGCTCGAATTATACTAATGATGCATAATGATGCGAAATGATGCGGACATTGATGACCGTTAGCGCTCATTTTTCGCCAACTTCCACTTTCTAGCGGACAGAAATGTCCGTTAGCAGGAAAAAAGCTAGAGATTTCGACGGAATTATCTTCTAACGGTCAAAAGTGT
>NZ_JBOZWO010000006.1:0-202208 GCF_050864975.1 Paenibacillus sp. GXUN7292
TGTGACCGCGAAATTGAGAAAATGGCGGTTTTTAGGCAAATAACGGAACGTGTGACCATGTCCAATCATTGTGAGCTACATTTGGTAAGTAAAAGAATAGGGTAACGGAGAGCAAGATTGGGACTGGAGAAGCGGTAGCGTCCGCCTTTGTAGGCCAATTTTAACTATTACAGGTTTTATAGGTGCCAAAAAATTGGCGTACAACAGCGGTCGTAAGCCCAAACTTGATCGCAGTGCCACCTCTTCTATTGCTTGTTGCAACTTAGCTACCACGAGCAAGCTTCCCAATATACTAACATTGCAGTAACATACGCCAAGATTAATGAAACAGCGAAAGGATGAGCAGCAATATGAATAACAACAGCTTTTGGATCGCAAACGCCCGTTTAGAAACTGGCTTCCGTTATGAAGATGAAGTGATTATCGGTACACAAACAGAATTATTTCATATTAAAATTGATAACGGCATGATAACGGAGATCGTAAAAGGCGGAGAGCCTCGAACAGCTTCGCTTACAGAGATTGACGCAAAAGGACTCTTATTGCTTCCTTCTTTTAGAGATATGCACATCCATTTGGATAAAACGTATTACGGGGGTCCATGGAAAGCGCCGGTTCCGGCAGCCAAAGGCATTATAACAAGGCTGGAGGAAGAAGAAAAGTTACTGCCGCTGCAGTTGCCATATGCGGAAGAAAGAGCTGCCAAGCTTCTTGATCTGTTAATCGGCAATGGATCTGTTCATATTCGCTCACATTGCAATATTGATCCGATTATCGGTTTGAAAAATTTGGAGGCAACACTGCGCGTTGTTGAACGGTACAAGCACAAAGCATCGGTTGAAATTGTAGCTTTCCCGCAGCATGGGCTGCTGCGCAGCGATTCAGTTTCGCTTGTTAGGGATGCTCTGAAAAACGGGGCGTCGCTCGTCGGCGGTGTTGATCCCGCTTCGATTGACAATGATATTGAACGCTCACTGCATACAGTGATGGAACTGGCTGTTGAGGCGAATGCTGCGATTGATCTGCATATCCATGATCCTGGGCATCTTGGCATATATACATTTAAGAGATTAGCAGCATTGACGGAAGAGGCGGGCTGGCAAGGCAAAGTAACGATCAGCCATGCGCTTGCTCTCGCGGGTGTCAGTGCAGGGGAAGCAGCTGAGGTTGCAGCTATGCTGGCTGCACAAAGCATTGATATTACATCCGCGTTGTCTTTAAGAAGCACCATTCCAATACCAATGTTGAAGGAAAAAGGGGTAAAAGTATCGCTTGGTGATGACAGTATTATGGATCACTGGTCGCCATTCGGAAAAGGAGACAGTCTCGAAAAAGCAGGCCTGCTCGCACAAAGATTTGGATTAAGCGATGAACGCGCTCTAGCACAAACGTTGGGTTACATTACTGGAGGAATTACTCCTCTTAATGAAGCAGGCGAGCAAGTATGGCCAGCAATTGGAGAAGAAGCGAGCTTTGTATTTGCAGAGGCTTCTTGCTCTGCAGAAGCTGTTGCACGAAGATCTGCAAGAAAAGCGGTTATGTTCCGCGGAAACCTTGCAGCCGGCAGTTTAAAGTAGTAGCATTTGCAATAAGGTTTAATAGTAATACCATAGGTAACAACCAAAAATTAGAATGAGTAGTAACTGTAAAAAAACACCGCTCATTAGCGGTGTTTCTTACAGCAATTTTCATGTAACTGAGCATCAACATAATTAATCCATTTGATCGATTTTAAAATGGCTTTTTATAAGCATATTTCCGTCGAATCTGCCTCCCGGAGCAAGCTCTTTCGGACGCTCTTGCCACACTCTTGCTAATTTTTCCACCACTTGATCTCGAACCTCTGTTAATTGCAGTTCTAATGCTTCACTTGCCGGACCTTTTATATGAAGTGTTAATCCTTCCTGAGGCAGACCGGTTTGCCTAATCGTTAAGCTTTCATTCTCTAATGCCATAGGAATAATACGATCACCAAGCTGCACAGAAGTTGATGGGGATGGATTAGTCAAAGTTAAATAAAGAACCCGAGTGTGTTCATCTGTTTTTATTTTTAATTGAATGTTTTGCTCCCCATTGTTAGTAGACTTCTCTATTATGTTTATCTCTGGACTATTCACTGGAACGACAGGGCCGATTCCCGTCCAAACAGGGGAATAACCAGCTCCAGATAAAATATTTTCTAAGCCTGATTGGCTTCCCTCATCGACATACTGTTTAGTCCATTCATTAGGCGGAAACATTGTAACCCACTGCGCTTCCTGTGTCTCATCATCCAAAACATAAAATAAATTGCTGTTAACCTGCCTCTGTTCAGTAGGGGCGGCCAAAGCCCAGCTTATTATTAATAGAACTACGGCGATGCCTGCTGGAACAATAGGTGTCCAACGGGAGGCATGACCAATTTCGCCTACAGGTACATAAAGGAAAGCCAAGAGAAGAACAGCGATCACATTGATGAAAACATTCAAATCAACGGGAAGAAAGCTGTACAGCAGCTGAAAGACAGAAGTAAATAATATAACTGGCACGAAGCATACCACAGCTAAAGCAATTGGATGTCTTATCATTTTGTCGGGTTCCGGACGAAACAATGAGACGCCTAAAACTACTAAGTTAATTAATAAAGGAAACGCGAATAGATACGTTGCGCCTTTTAAATACAGCGTCAATAAAACTAAAATAATTAACCATAACAACATAGCACTAAGCACAACCGCAAAGCGATTTAATTTTCTTTTGAAGCAGTTCCAAACAAAAAGGCACAGACCGACAGTGATCAGCAAAAAGCTAAGATTGTAGAGCATGCCGTCATGCAAGCCTCCCCCGTCAAGTAAGGACATTTTATGTGCCCATAGCTTATTGACAAGGAACCATAAAGGAAGAATAACGAGTAAAGAGCCTGCAATGGAAGTGAAAATAGCTAAAAATCCTTTGCCGATTTGAGCGAATGAAATGACTTTTTTACGAAAAGCTCCAATCAGCACTGTGAGGTACAGAGCAAAAAGGAAAATCGCAATAGGTACGGCAAGTCCCTCTGGATAATGGACAACCTGACCTAAAAAGCTAAAAAACACTCGATTACTCGTTGCTGCCTGATCATTAAAATCTATTTGCCCAAAATGTCGTGCCAATTGTAATGCATTCTCACCATGATGTTGCAAAGTTCCTAAATGAACACTTTCAATATTATCCATCGTTGAATGATAAGCCGTCCAGCCTTGACCATATGCGAAGTTCAAGCTTGGCAATCCCGCTTCAATCGCTATCGTTAGATCCGTATCATTCGGCATTTTCTCATAAAAGCTGCTCAGTAAAGAGGAAGTAACCGGATTCGGCGCCACTTTACCAAATTCCTGAATAAGCCACTCATTATGACGGCTAGTCTGGAACATTAAGGAAGAGCCCTTTGATCCCCTAGCTTCTAAATTTATGACAATACCTGTGTTCCCGATCCTAGCGGGGTCAGCCCAATATTCCTTAGCACCAATCAAGCCCATTTCCTCAGCATCTGTAAAAACAAATAGTATATCATTCTTCGGTTGTGGCGCTGTTTTCAAAATCCGGGCTGTTTCAAGCAAAGCAGCTACCGCTACGCCGTTATCATTGGCTCCTGGACCAGTAGGGACAGAATCATAATGAGCCATTAGAACGACTTTTTTCCCGCCATCGCTTCCCTTGATGGAGCCCACTACATTATAAATCTCGACACTATTTACAAAGTCATATCTAACATCCAAATGCGAACGCTGTTCAACCTGTGGATCTAAACCTAGAATTTTCAGTTGATCAACAAGATACTGCCGAACCTTTTCATTTTCTAGTGAGCCGGTAGGGTGTGGTTTTTGGGCAATGACCTCCAAATGTTGAAAAGCTCGTTCCGCTGAAAACTCTGTCCCTACCGTAATTTCTGACTGTGGCTTCGGTGGCCAGTCCAGATAAACAGACAGCAAAATAAAAACTAATAATAAAACCAGGGAGTACCATGCTTTTCCCGAATGCTTTGTTTTTAAACCTATTACGGTTTCTAATTTGGGCATAAAGTGTTTACCTCTCTTGTTTTTTTTGAAATAAAGGAAAGTATATGCTTTTGTTACTTTTTATCTCCTATATTTTTGGATAAACGTGCCTTCTTGTTCAAGCTAAGCACGACGAAGCAGTTTATTTTAGTTATTAAGATTATACATGATTTATAAGCCGCTTATAAGGGTTTCAGCAGCTCTAATTTGTACTAATGGAGCATTTTCTATCATATGGTTAAAAGTGAAAATTAATTAGAAGGAGTGTAGTTAGTTGAAGAAAGTTAAGGTTAGCTTACAGCCCCTTGTAAGTAAGTTGAATTTACCCACTGTACTGAAAACGACTATACTCCCGGGTGAATCCATTGAGAGACTATTTATTGCAACCCAGGTTGGGGAGATTTATTATGTTGGAAACGGGGATCTAAAAACATTTTTAGACCTTCGGCCGCGAATATTAAAACTAGGTGCTTCAAGCGGCGGTTATGATGAAAGAGGATTAGTTGGTTTAGCTTTTCACCCTCAATTTTATTATAACGGCCTGTTTTATCTTCATTATTCACTAGCAGGAACTCAAGGCCCCGGAGCTCTTTCTAAACCATTTAAGCCTGATCCGTGTAATCCCTCAACTTTAAACTTGAAATGGACAAATAGAGAAACTCAATATGATCATATTGATACAGTTGAGGAATGGATTTTACAATCAAATCGTCAACCTCTAATACGACGGACATTGCTTAACTTAAGAAGACCTTTTTTAAATCATAATGGTGTCAATAGCTTAAATTTTTCGCCTGAAACAGGGAGACTTGTTTTAACAACCGGAGATGGCGGATCAGGCTATGATCCATTTAATTTAAGTCAAGACGATATGGAAATAGCGGGAAAAATTATTGAAATCGATGTAGCTAAGGAGACATTAATTAATAATCCGCCAATAGTTACACGTTTTCATGAGCTTCCCGAACCGATTCAAGAAACGCTTACGGTAATGGCCAAAGGCGTTCGCAATATACCAGGAATTTCGTTTCAGCGAGTTTATAACCATTATATCAAGTATACGGGAAATGTCGGGCAGGATTTGGCGGAGTCAATTTTTTCATTCATCCATTATAAACCAATACCTGTCACTCAGCTGACTCAAGCTTATTTAATGAACTTAGAACCTGATCAAGAAGGGGTTATTAACTTAGGCTGGCGTGGGTGGGAAGGAGTTTTTCCAACTTCGATCATAAGCAGCTGCACTGCAAATCCGGCTTCGAATGAGATAATAAATGCTTACTATGACGAAGCAATAACAACATCAGTGAAGCGCCTTCAGCCTTTAATTAGTTATTTTCATAAAGATCCTCGGACTGATAAATTCGGGGCAACTGCACTTACAGGCGTCCAGCCCTATATGGGGTACGCAATCCCAGATTTGAAAGGATGCATCGTATTTACTGATCTTGCCCGAGATGAAAATTCCCAGCTTCCAGTTAGAGGAATTTTAGCATACACCGGAGTAAGAACGGATTGCAAACTAAATGATTTTAGTATAATCGAAACCGATTATGATTTTGGATCTCAATCTGCTTATTATGTTAGTTTGGGTTCAAACCTGGATCAGTCCAGTTTATATTTAGGAGTTTATGGTTCTACGAAAGTAGCTGATCGTAACCAAGGTACTGTTTTTGAAATTGTTCCATCCGGATGATGCTAGTAAGTTTTTCTTTATAGGATATATGTTCTTGTCTTTTTATTGAGGCGAGAACATATATCCTGTTTTAATTTAGGGAACATGATGGTGATTTAGAGTTATTACTCTTGATCAGTGGTTTTTTAGTAAACAAACAAATTAAAATCAGTTGAAGTCACAAATAGCTCAGATGAAGCGTTATACATAGTAAATACAAGTTTGATAAGATTACGGTTTTTGCTCATGAAAATTTGTTTTACACAATTTCCGGAAACATTCCATCCTCCGAGATGAAAAAAATCATCGATTCTTTTGTAATTGAAGAATAAGGCGCGATAGAAGCACGTTGCATAACGGCTTGTAGCTTAAACTGCACCCAAATTGTTAGAAACAAACTAACAATTGAGGGTGCAGTTTTTTAGACTATTGCTTTTCGATTTTCCAGATGCCGGTTGCATATTCCTGTATGGTATGGTCACTCGAGAATTTGCCAGAATGGGCGATGTTAACAAGGCTTTTGGACAGCCACTTGTCTTTCCTGCGATAGGCTTGATCAATAAGCTGCTGCGTTTCTACATAGCTGTCAAAATCTTTTAAAATAAAGTAAGGATCATTGGTTGAAAGGATATGGTAATAAATATTTTCAAAATTTTGCTGACCCAAAATTCCATCTCTTAACTGATGCAGAATCTGGTTAATTCTTTCGTCATTCTGATAAATCTCATGCGCACTGTACTCACTATTTTGATAAAATTTGTATACCTCTTCAGAACGCAATCCAAATATAAAAATATTAGATGGGTTAACCAGATTCTCGATTTCTATATTGGCTCCATCTAGTGTACCAATTGTCAGGGCGCCGTTCATCATCATTTTCATATTTCCGGTTCCAGAGGCTTCTTTGCCCGCGGTAGAAATCTGTTCACTTACATCGGCTGCAGGAATTATTTTCTCTGCTAAGCTTACGTTATAATTTTCAAGAAAAACAACCTTTAACTTTCCTTTCAAATCAGCATCATGATTGACAATAGAAGCCACGGTATTGATCAGCTTGATAACTTCTTTAGCAAAATAATAGCCAGGAGCGGCCTTAGCTCCAAAAATAAATGTCCTTGGCGTGATTTCAAGCTGACGGTTTTCCTTCAGCTCATTGTATAAATAAATAACATGGAAAATATTAAGCAGCTGTCTTTTATATTCATGCAATCTTTTGATATGCACGTCAAAAATAGATTGATCATCGACTAGGATACCCGTTGACCGGTGAATAAATTGGGCGAGTTTTTGCTTGTTGTCTTGTTTGATCTGTCCGAGCTTTTCTAATAAAGGGCGATCCATCGTGTAGCGAAGCAGGTGAGTTAACTCTCTGGGGCGTTTAATCCATTGCGGGCCAATAGTCTCTGTAATTAAATTCGACAGCTGCGGATTCGCCATTAGCAACCAGCGACGGTGCGTAATACCATTTGTTTTATTGTTGAAGCGGGAGGGGTACAGTGTATTAAAATCTTTCATTTCTTGCGTTTTTATAATTTCGGTGTGCAGCTTAGCTACACCATTCACACTAAAGCTGCCTATGATTGCAAGTCGTGCCATATGGATTTGCTGGTCGGCAATGACAGCCATTGCCGGAATTTGATCGCGAAGCTCGGGATGATCTAGCCAAACCCCTTGGCAGAAGCGTTCATTGATTTCATGAATAATCATATACAGGCGGGGCAGAAGTGACTCGATCATACTAACGGGCCATTTTTCGAGTGCTTCGCTCATAATGGTGTGGTTAGTATAAGCGAAAACCTTTGTTGTGGTCGTCCATGCTTGTTCCCAGCCAAAGCCTTCCTCATCCATTAATATTCTCATCATTTCAGGAATAGCCATACTTGGATGGGTATCATTGATTTGAATGACGACTTTTTCGGAAATATGGGTTAATGTTGGGTGGACATCTGATTTGTAATCATTGATGATTTTTTTAAGGCTGGCTGCTACAAGAAAATATTGTTGTTTAATACGCAGCAATTTTCCTTCATCGCTTGAATCGTCGGGATAAAGAATCCCGGAGATCTGTTCTATAGCATGGTTGTGATCCAATTGATTATAATGCTCTTCGGTATCTTGTCGATCTTTCGTAGAAACCGGTTCTGCACTCCATAGACGAAGTGTGTTGACTATTTGATTTTGATAACCAACGATCGGGATGTCATAGGGAACGGCAAGCAATTTGTCTGTATTGTCATGCCTGCATTCTAATGACCCATCCGCGCGTCTATGCAAGTGGACCATTCCGCCAAACTCGATTTGTACGGCTTCTTCGGCTTTTCGGGTCGCCCAAGGATAAGGCTTTGCCAACCATTCATCGGGCAGTTCGATTTGATAACCGTTAATAATTCGTTGCTCGAACATGCCGTAACGATAAAGGATGCCATAGCCGTGGCCTGGATATTTTAACGATGCCAGTGAATCTAGAAAACATGCTGCCAATCGACCCAGCCCGCCATTTCCAAGACCGGGATCATGCTCTTGCCTGTACACTTCCATAGGATCAAACCCTAGTTTTTCCAAGGACTCATTACAGATATCCCACATCCCGCTATTCAATAAGTTACTTTCCAATAAGCCGCCAATCAAGAACTCCATCGATAAATAATAGACTTGTTTCGGCTTTTTTTCTTGATAACTGTTTTTAGTTTGCAACCAATTTTCATAAATCTCTTCATTTACGATTGCACTAATAGCGTAATATACATCCTGAGCAGATGCGTCTGTTATCGTTTTTTTACGCTGGGCTTTTGTTTTACTTATGATAGCTTGCAGCAGCCCATCAACTGTCCATTTCGTCAATGCTGGTCACTCCTTTTCTGTTCGTCCTCTATTAAGGACGACAGAGTCGTTCATTCTTGTCTAGAGATAAATAAAGATTTGTATATTCATGAGCCGAGTCGTTCCAGCTGAAGTTGCTTTTATTTACATTTTCAAGCAGCGAAGACCATTTGTCCGGGGCGTGATAGATGTCAAGAGAATACTTTAATATATGCAACAGCTCATGAGCATTGTAATTAGAAAAACTAAATCCATTGCCGCTTCCGTTTGTTTCATCGAAAGGGGTGACCGTATCTTTTAGACCGCCGGTTTCTCGAACAATTGGTACGGTTTTATATTGAAGGGCAATCAGTTGTGCCAGGCCACAGGGTTCAAACAAAGAGGGCATGACAAAAAAATCACTAGCAGCATAGATTTGTCTAGCCAATGCTTCGTCGAAGCCTAAATACACTGCTAATTTATGTTTGTTGCGTTCAGCTGCATGGTAAAGAAAATGTTCAAATTCATAGTTTCCAGCTCCTAACACAACAAATTGAATATCTTCATGTAAAAATTCATCAATAATTGCGTTAACTAAATGGAGTCCTTTTTGTTCAACTAAACGGGTAATCATTGCATAAACTGGCTTTTCCGGATCTACGGACAAGCCAAGCTTTCTTTGAATAAGCTCTTTGTTTTTCTTTTTATTTATCCCGGAATATGTATAGTTAGAGGATAGATGTGGATCTGTCGTCGGATTGTATTCATCCAGATTAATGCCATTGATAATACCGATTACATCGTCCTGCCGAGCAGCAAGCATCGGATAAAGACCTTCACCGTAATAGGGTGTCTTAATTTCCTCCGCATAAGTCGGGCTTACTGTTGTAATTTTGTCTGCATGGAATATGCCGCTTTTCATGCAGTTGAGCAGGCCGTTCCATTCCAATCCGCTAATATGCTCAGATGATAAATTGAATAGATCTTGAAATGCATCTTTGGGCATAATTCCTTGGTACTTTATGTTGTGAATGGTAAATACCGTTTTCATGTTATTTACCCGATTAGATATTTTAGCAAAGGCCACAGCTAATCCTGCTTGCCAATCATGAGCATTCAGAATATCGGGGTGAAAATCCAATACAGATAGTGCTTCGATAACAGCCTGGCAGAAGAAGATGTAACGTTCGCCGTCATCGTAGTAACCATAAATTGTGTTTCGAGCAAAGTAATAATCATTTCCGATAAAATAATAATGAATGCCTTGATGCGTTAATTGATAAAGGCGGGCCTCTTGCTTACGCCAACCTACTTGTACATAGACTGAAGCGACCCCATTCAATTGGTCCTGCCAATCTGCAATAATCTTTTGATGAAGGGGGAGAATAACCCTTACTTCCATTTTTCCGTTTTTACTCAGTGCTTGTGGCAACGAGCCAACTACGTCTGCAAGTCCCCCAGTCTTGACGAAAGGGGTGCACTCTGATGCGACAAATAGTACCTTTTTCCTCATAACAATGGATGCTCCTTATACTATTTTTCTTTTGGCTATAATATACGGCATCTCTTTGGCCCCTATTAACACTTGATCCATAGTAATCTTTACATCTTTATCCATAATGACATTTTCTAAATAGGCACCTGGTTCAATAATACAGTGCTTCATGATAATACAATTTTTCACGTAAGCTCCTTTTCCCACCTGTACATCACTAAATAAAATACTATTTTCGACTGTTCCTTCAATGACGCCGCCAGTAGCTACTAATGATCCAGAGACATTTGCTGTACCTGTATATTTTGTAGGTGCCTGATTGCCTACTTTAGTCAAAACACGCTGCCCATTGGAAAATAGAAGTCTATAGGCTGTGGTGTCCAGAAGAGCCATATTTTGCCGGTAATAGCTGTCAATGGAGTTCACGATCGCACTATATCCGTTAAAATGGTAGGAATGGATGTTTAAGCGGTCCAGGTTAGATTTAATGCCATCCAAAAAGAAATGGCTTTTATAGTTAGCTATACACTCATCCACTAAGTCCAGCAGCAAAGATTTCCGCAACACATATACACCGGAAAAGACGCGTGAATTTTTAGGATCATTCGTTAATGAGTGGACAACGCCATTCTCATCTGCTCCAACCTTGATACATGCATTATGCTCTGGAAGCAGTTGATCGTAAATCGTAGTTAATAAGGTCACGTCAGCTCCGCGCTCAAGATGCTGCTTGAATAATTCATCATAAGCTGCATTGCAAATAAATTGGCTTCCGCTTATTAATACATAATCGGATTGGCCTCTTTTAAAATAATCACGATTATGGTGGAAATGGCTTAAGTCCCCTTTGGAAATATCGTTAGGATCATTCCAGTCCGGCGGCAGGGTGAATAGACCGCCATGCCGTTTGTCCAAGTTCCAATCTGCTCCAGAGCCAAGATGGTCCATTAACGAACGGTATTTGCTTCGAGTGAATATCGCAATTTCATTAATATTGGAATTTGACATGTTAGAAAGAGTAAAGTCTATCAGTCGATAACGTCCGGCAAACGGAACAGCTGCCCCACAGCGAAAATAGGTTAATTCGTTTAAAAAATCGTGCTCGTGCTCCAGATTGATCAAGCCCATCATGGTTTCCATTACAATCCCACCTTATTATTGATATCAGTTAATTCCATTAAGTAATCGTTTGATACGACGATGGGTTCTTCGTCTGGACTAGCAACTATCCTTACATAGTCTGGAATCGTCACATTTTCTTGTATGATCACCCTGTCCAGCAGGACATTTACGCCTACACGAACACCTGGAAGAAGAATGGATTGCTTAATAACCGAGCCTTCGCCGATTTCCACGTTTTCAAATAAAACAGAGTGATCCAGATGTCCCGAAATAATACAGCCATTATTGATCAGTGAATGATGAATTTTAGAGGTTTTTTCGATTAACTGAGGGGAAAAATTAGAATCATGCGAATAGGTTCTCCAGTCTTTGTGATTTAGAGATAAAGATAGATCCTCTTCCAGCAAATCCATATGGGCATCCCAGTAGCTTTGAATCGTTCCGACGTCTTTCCAATAGCCTTCAAACTGATAAGCATAAAGGAGACGGTCATCGGCAATCATGGCAGGTAAAATATCTTGACCAAAGTCATGATTGGATTCAGGAAGTGAGGCATCCTTTTCGAGGTAGCTCTTTAACAGCTTCCAATTAAAAATATAAATCCCCATCGATGCCAGGTTACTTTTAGCATGTGCAGGCTTTTCCTCAAATTCATAGATTCTTAGATCCTCGGTCGTGTTAACAATTCCGAAACGGGAGGTTTCATTCCATGGGACCTTAATGACAGAAATCGTAACATCTGCTTCTTTTTCCTTGTGGTGACGGAGCAGCTTATCATAATCCATATTGTAAATATGGTCACCGGAAATAACGATTAGATATTCGGGAGTGTATCTCTCAATAAAGTTTATGTTTTTTGTAATGGCATCGGCTGTCCCCAAATACCAATTGCCGCCGTCATTTTCGGTAAATGGTGACAAAATACTAAGGCCATCCTCATGCCTGTCCAGATCCCAAGGTTTTCCGACCCCGATATGTTTATGAAGTTCTAGGGGGGAGTACTGCGTTAATACACCCACCGTATACATGCGGGAATTTAGGCAATTGCTTAATGAGAAATCAATAATACGATAACTTCCGCCAAAAGGGACCGCTGGTTTCGCTATGTTCTTGGTTAACGAACCTAGTCGTTTACCGACACCACCTGCTAGAATCATCGTAACGCATTCTTTTTTCATTGTTATTCCTCCTCATCGGGTAACTTGATTTGATTGACTTGGTTAAAAATACATATGGCGAGTGGTGGAACTTTTATTTTTATATGCTGCTTCTGCCCATGCCATTCATCAGGAAAACTAAAGTGAAAGGAAGTGTTTAGCTGATCCGAACCTCCATAGCAGCCAGAATCAGAATTAAAAATCTCCTTATAGGTGCCTGGAGCAGGAACACCAACCTTAAAATCGTAGTAAACATGAGGTGTGAAATTACAAACAATAAGTAAATTATGTGAGGGATTGTTACTTTTTCTTATACAGGCAATAATGCTTTGCTCACTGTTATCTGCATCGATCCATTGAAACCCTGCCGGATCATGATCCAGCGTAAACAAAGCTGGCTGATGGCGATAAAAATGGTTTAAATCTTTAACATAATCAAATAGGGAATGGTGCAGCGGGTAATCAAACAAGTGCCAATCTAATTGATGTTGATCCCGCCACTCAATATATTGGCCGAATTCGCCACCCATAAATAATAATTTTTTACCCGGATGTACCATCATGTAGCCATAAAGAAGCCGCAGATTAGCAAACTGCTGCCATTGATCGCCAGGCATTTTGTTTAATAGCGACTTTTTTCCATGTACAACTTCATCGTGAGAGAGGGGGAGAACAAAATTTTCCTTGTACGTGTACATAAATGAGAAGGTAAGCAGATTGTGATGCCACTTACGATAAATGGGGTCATACTCCATATAGGTGAGCATGTCATTCATCCAGCCCATATCCCATTTGAAATTAAAGCCGAGTCCGCCCTGATAGGTAGGCCTGCTGACTCCCGGAAGATCTGAACTGTCTTCCGCCATCATTAGAGCGTTTGGAAAGTACCGAAAAACAACTTCGTTCAGCTTTCTAATCAAAGCCAAAGCTTCCAGGTTTTCATCGTCTCCCCATCCATTTTTGAGCTGTTCTTCGTTATCTCCTCTATCGAAATTGAGGGAGGTCATGCTTGCAACTGCATCAACACGCAATCCATCAATGTGGTATTCTTTCAACCAAAAGATCGCATTTGAAATGAGAAAGCTTTGTACCTCAGGACGGCCATAATCAAAGGTTAACGTTCCCCATGTTCGCTTTTCCGCTTTTTTAGGGTCACTGTATTCATACAGCGGTTCGCCGTCAAATCGTCGCAAGCCATGGTCATCCTTGCAAAAATGCCCTGGAACCCAGTCCAAGATTACTCCGATACCATTTAGGTGGCATTGGTCCACAAAATATTTAAAGTCATTCGGTTTGCCATAACGGCTAGTGGGTGCATAATATCCTGTCACCTGGTAACCCCATGACAAATCCAAAGGATGCTCCGCTATAGGTAATAATTCAATATGCGTATATCCTAACTTTTTAATATAGGGAATGATTTCCGCGGCTAGCTCCCGGTAGGTGTAATAGCTTCCATCCGCTTTAATCTTCCAGGAACCAAAGTGCATTTCATATATAAGAATAGGCTCCTTGTAGGGTTGCCGTTTTTTCTTTTTGGCTTCCCATTTGTGATCTTTCCACATATACATATCAGGAGAAGGCGTCATTGAGGCGGTGTGCGGACGAAGCTCAGATTGGTAAGCATAAGGATCTGCCTTTAAGAAGGCAGCGCCATTGGATGGTGTAATCCGATACTTATATGGGCTATTTGGCTTTATATCCCTAAAGAATCCGCCCCATAGACCGGTTTGGTTGATACGCTCTAACGAATAACCATCACCTGTCCAATTGTTAAAATCACCTGCGACACTCACTGCAGATGCATGAGGTGCCCATACGACAAACCGAAGACCTTTTTCACCGTAAGATTCGCTGAGATGGCAACCAAGAAATTTATAGCATTGATAGTGTGTTCCCTGATGAAAAAGATAGCTGTCTAGCTCTGAGATTCTGATAAGAGGAAGACGAGGCCGCTTAATCTTGGACATAATAACTCCTTTCAATAACGGCTAGTGCAAATAAGACCGCGATATCGCAGAAAATATATGAAAATTGCTTAACTATTACTAATGTATGATAGGGAAAGTATAATATTCCCAATTACCAAGGATGGATTAAAGAAACGAGGGATCTAATGATGACAAATCCCACTTCTTGGATCGATAGAAGAAATACGATTACGATTGAGTTCAAAGATCATGTTAGCTGGAGTGAAACGAAACTAATCATCATCCACGCAGCAGGGCCATGCTTAGCTATACAATCGATCGACTGGATAAACCCGAAGACAGCTATCATTACTACGAAAAAAAATATTTCACTGGATCAACAGCTTTATCTCGAATGGGGAGAGGATAAGCTGCCTATATATCCAAGGGAGGTTGTGCGGACAGCATGGTTTGATCAAACCTATAATGCAATGGATGAACAGTTGGGCTGCGTCTATTCTCCCGAAAAAACGAGTTTTTCGGTATGGGCACCTACCGCGATCCAGATGGATCTGGTTTTAGAAAATGACAGAATCGCAATGACTAGGAAGTCCAACGGTGTATGGCACACGATAATAACAGGCGACTTGAAAAATGTGCTTTATCATTTCGCGGTTACGGTACTTGGCGAAGAAAAGCATGTTAATGATCCTTATGCGAAAGGAATGACAGCCAATAGTACGCGGAGTGTTGTTCTAGACCTTGAAGCGTCAGATCCGACAGGATTTCGTACAATAGACTATCCTAAAATATCCAAGCAAGATGCCATCATCTATGAGCTTCATATTCGTGATGCAACGAGCTCGGCAGAAAGTGGCGTGCAGCATAAAGGTAAGTTTCTAGGGCTGACAGAAAAAAATACGAAGAGCCCGGAGGGCTTTTCAAGCGGTTTGTCCTATATAAAAGAGCTGGGTTGCACACATGTCCAGCTGCTTCCTGTGCAGGACTTTGCTCGAGTTAATGAATTAAAGCCAAAAGAAAGCTATAACTGGGGATATGATCCTTTATTTTATTTTGTACCCGAGGGCAGCTATGCAACCGACGCCAACCAGCCTTTATTACGTGTTCACGAATGTAAAAGGATGATACAAGCGATTCATCAAGAAGGAATGTCGGTAATCCTGGATGTCGTTTATAATCATGTCTTTTGTTATGAAGAATCTGCTTTGGAAAAATTAGTGCCCGGTTATTATTTCCGTTATCGAGAGGACGGCAGTATCAGTAATGGAACTGGAACAGGCAATGATTTGGCGACAGAACGTAACATGGTGCGCAAATTAATTCTAGACGCTATTGATTACTGGTTGACTGAATATCAAATCGATGGATTTCGGTTTGATTTGATGGGTGCGATGGATGTGGAGACGATGCAAAATATTTGCAGCCGCTGCTTACAAGAGGAAAGACCTATTCTACTGCTTGGTGAAGGCTGGGATCTGGAAACCCCGCTTAATCCTGAACAAAAGGCAACGATTTCCCAATCCGAACAGCTTCTGGATGTAAGCTATTTTAATGATTACTTTCGTGATTCGCTAAAAGGAAATTTGTTTCATATGGAAGACAAAGGATATGTGAATGGAAACGGTCATTATATTGAGCGGCTGCCCCAGTTGGTAGCTGGTTCTTGCGATAAAAGATTTGGCGGCAAGATCTTTTCCAATCCGCTGCAATCCATTAATTATGTTGAGTGCCATGACAATCATACGCTATCGGATAGACTCATGCTTTCTAATCTAGATGCAACGGAGGAAAGTCGCAAGAGAATGCATCAGCTCGCAACCGGTATAACCATACTCAGTCAAGGAATTCCTTTCTTACATGCAGGGCAAGAATTTTTTCGCACAAAGCTAGGAGAAGAAAACAGCTATCTTTCCGGCGATTATGTGAATCAAATGAACTGGCTGCAACGTAGTAAAGAAGATGAAAATGTTTGGTGGGTGCGCAGTTTAATTTTACTGCGTAAAACGTATAGCTTATTTCGTCTTCGTTCAGCGAAAGAAATTCAAAAACGGCTGCATATTGTAGCGGCGCCTAATCCGGTGTTTGGATATATGTTAGTGGGTGAAGATGATGACTTTGTTATTTTCGCCAATCCGCTGAACTCAGTTATGAAAATCGAGATTCCAGCACCAGGCAGATGGGAAAAGCTTATTAGCAACCACGCCAGTTATATTTCGCCCATCTGCAGCATGCTGCAAACTTCAACGGAGATTGGAGCGTATGAATTAGCTATTTGGAAGAAAAGCCGGGTTTGAATTTATCAGGAAAGAGAGTGTCCCAAAAGTCCTAGAACGGAGGGGCACCTCTTTATTTAAAATATAGGAAATCGTTATATTGAGGGAGTAAGTTTACTTTAAGCCTGTTCCTATATTTCAGCGGTAAACACGCCTTTCTAATGTACGGCGAAGCTGTTTTTCCCTATGAGAGAGTATATCAATTTTTGCGAGGGTGTTACCAAAATCAGGTGAAAAGTAGGTAGACTCAGGACTAATGATCACTATAATGGAAATAACAGACATAAATCAGACTAACCAGACTGTTGAAAAAGTATAAATTGAAATTGGACAAGTGTCCGCTGTAACTAAATACATTTTACAATAGTAGGAGGCAGTTTATGGGACGATCATTCGCTAATTTGCATATCAAAACACATAACTTTGAAAAGACTATTGAAGCTTTAAAATTGCTGAGCCATGAACTGAAAAATAAAGAGCGAGAATATGAGGCTGAAGAGACCAGCATTGTCATGCACTTAAGAGATAGTAATGAATATTGGATCAGCGTACTCCATGATTATTTTGTTTGGGGCACGGTGAAGAAGATCGGTAAAGCATTGTCTCGGCTTGTCGATGAGCCCGTGATGACGGCGGGATATATAAATGAGGAAATATTCGAGCTGTCGATTTTCGAGAATGGAGAAATTAGGGCTGAAAGAATCTTTTGTGAAGAGTGGACGAGAGAGGACTATGAACTCAAAGAAGAGCGTCTTAATGATGATTATTTGCAGGAAGTGTTGGACATCCCTGATGAGGAGCTAGAAGATTTCTTAAGCATTTCTAGTCCGGGACAAGCTGTAGATAAGCTTTCTGAACTTGTAAACATGACACTGTGGTGTGATTCAGAGTGGGTACCGCACGAAGAATATCTTCGAAACACATTTGAGAAATACGAGTGGCGGTGAACCAGAGTGGCTGAGGACATTTGGGACAACATTTTAAAGCATAATTGAAGAGGTTGGAGGCCAATAAATTTTCATTTGCCGATGGCGCTATATCATTTGACAACTTATAGATGATTTGAATATGCAACTTCTTAATTATCAGGGAGGCATGAATGAAACTAACTTTTTTATTAGATACATGTGGAACATGTGTAGGTCAATTAAAAGGTGAACTGGTGCCATTAGAAGAAATAGCGAAAACATGGAATTTTCCATATGACATCAGTTTTGTATTGCGTGTTTTACCTGAAAGTTACGGCAGAAAAACGTTTAGACGCTTTGATAGCGGGGATCATACTCTTTATTTAGACATTAGCATCATTTATGAGCAGTATCAAAGGATGTCTAAAAATGAACAACGTGAAGCATTGGGCATTTACCTCTATCATTATTTGTCAGAGTCTGTTGCTAAATATAAGAAGCATGCAGATAAAGAAACACAAAATCAATTGTTAGCCCAGGTAAAAAATTGGATGTTACAAAACAATTGGTTGAATGGCAAGATCAATAAAGCAAGGGAACTGCTTGCGGAGAATGCAGGACTCTATGAGGTAAGCAAACAATTGCAAATGCCCCTAGACGAAATTGAGTATATCCTGCTGCGCATGAATGACTTTGAGCCAACTGATGCACACCCTGACAATATTATTGCAGAGAAAGCCCCGCCATATCGTTTATAGAAGACAGGGAAGTCTGTTAGGAGCATCTTCTCTAATACAATAGAATTGGGGCATACAGAAAGGCGGAATATATGAACACACAGCAGGAAGCAGCACTGGAAGAAATGAAAATGGCCATTTATCAATGGTTTGATGAACAGGAAAATCGAAAAGAACTGGAGGCTGCGGTCAAGCGTACTACTTTGCAAATAGGCATTTTTAATGAACTTGTGCTAAATTATCGGCCGGGCAAGACCGTTGTCGACGATGTGAATTTGGGACATAATGCTGCAGGCAAAAAGTCAATGAATGCTTCGCCTTTTACGCAGGAGCAAATTTTGCATGAGGTTCAGCCATTACTGTCGGAAATCGTAAGGGAGAGGCTGGACAAGCTTAAAACATCACCTCTGATCGACTATCGGTTTACTTTGCAAGGAACCTTCGCAACGACAGACGGGCTTGTGGAATTAATTGTGTTTGAAAGGATATTTGAAGAGAAAAGGCAGCAGCTATTGCAACGAATTCAGTCCTATATTGAGGAAAAACTGGAGAAGGGGTGTTACCCGACAAAACCGCTGGAAACCTTCTTTTTAGCGCGGCATCTGCTTGACCCGTATTTATTTCATGAACTGGAAGCTGCAAGGACAATTGCAGTATTTGAACGGATTCAGACGCTGAATAAAGAACGGGTACAGGCGCTCGCTGAGCACCGGGGCAATATTATCCAGGCAATGAAAGACTGGGCTGAGGAAATCTTTCTGGCTCGTTACTTCGATGTTACTCGTTCCGAATACTGGACAAATGAATATAAAATGAAGCCGGATGCTGCTCTTGATAACAAGGATGAACTGAATCAGCCTATCGACCTTCTGTTGTATGGCGCGGTGATGATCATTCGTTACGAGCCAAACTACAACAAATCTAAGGGCAAGACCTATCTGGAGCTGGCATCGCAGCTTGGGAGCGTCAAAGCCACTCGCATGCTGAAAGAAGGCAGCGATGCTTTCGCACGAGAGACGTGCATTTAAAGCATGAGCTGGCCGAATGCAAGGCCAACGATGTTTTTTCACTTGTTACGGTTGTTATTCGCAAGGAAGAAGCTGGAGCTTACGAGCAGGCGATTTCATTTATTCTCTCCCTGCTCCGAAAGGGCTTTCCAAAAAGCTATAAAATCAAACTTAAATCCAGCGTAAGAGAGTCATTACCCGTTAAAGGTCTTGCCAAATCGGATACGCACCGTTTTTTTGCAAATGCATTGGCTTATACAGAACTGCATCTGTTGTTGGAGGAATACGCTCGTGAGGCGATGAAAGAGTTTGAATGGTACGAGGATACGGAAGGCGAAAAAAATGTAATGCCAGGCAGTTATGCCGTATTTGGGCTGGGACTTTCGTCTGAGCAGTATTTTCCGCTGGTCGAAACTTATATGCATCTTGTAGATGATGAGCATCAGCTCGTTCATGATAAATTCACAGTTGTTTTTGCGGAAACACATGGCGTAACGGAACAGTCCATTCCTGTGTTGATCGGTTGTTTACGGTGTTCCCACGATTCCTTAAAGCTGAAGATCCAACTGGAACTGGAATGCGAAGACAAGCTGTCGTTGTTTGTACAGCATGTTGAGTCATTGCCCGATTACGAGATCGAGCGGGTGCTGTACCCGATCTGGGGCAAGCTGGAGAAACTGAGTGTAATTGCACGCAAAGCGCAGGAGCCACGCAAGGGGCTGCTGCTTCGGTTGTTAAAAGCGGCTGGTAAATGATGAACACTTATACTTTCTTTTTTTTAAAAAAAAGCCATCCTAAACAGGATGGCTTTAACTTGCTGATGCAGATTGCACGATGGAACATATTTGGTTATTTTATTGTGCCTCTAAGAAACGAATAGATTCCAAGTCAAACTGGACATCAACTGCTGCCAGACTATTATCCAGTTGCGCCATACTCTTCGGACCAATAACCGGGTAGATGGCAAAAGCATGTGCTGGAGAAAGCATATATGCAAGGGCTATAACTGAACTAGATAAATCCAATTCGCGTGCTAATTGTTCAACTCGTTTCAAACGAGAGAAGTTGGTTTCATTGTAGTAATGGCATCCTACCACTGAATCTGATTGATCATCACCCTGGGCATATTTCCCGCTAAAGAAGCCATTTGCCTGAGAACTGTAAGGTATGGCGGACAAGCCGCACTCCCTGTGATATTGCATCATCTTAGCATCCATCGATACCAAGGTAGAATCTGACAAATGCTCCCGATTCACATTCGCAAGGCTCCACATCATCTGATTAGCGACAAAGCCCTGCTTGCCATGTTCCTTTGTATACCGATGAGCTTCTTGTATCCGCGGAAGCGTCCAATTCGAACAAGCATAATAACGAATCTTCCCGGCTTTTACCTGATCCTCTAGAATTTCTATGATTTCCGCTACCGATTTTGAAGGATCATCCCTATGTAAATAATAAAGATCAATCGTATCTGTCTGGAGATTACGCAGACTTTGGTGCAAATCCGACACTATTTCATCTCGATTCAGTCGAAGGAAGGGACCGTTGTTCAAGAGTGGGCATGCCCCTTTGGTACCTACGATTATATCATGACGATTACATCGCAGATTCATCCATTTACCTAGCGTCTTTTCGCTAATGCCTTTAATTGGCCAATGCCAATCGGCATAATTCAACGAAGTGTCAAGGAAATTGCCATGTACATCGTAATAACGATCTAACAAGCGGAAAGAATCAGCTTCGTCAATGCTGCTGCCGAACAAAGCTGTACCAAGAACAAGTACCGAAGCATTTAAATCAGTTTCAAACAGAATGCGCCTATGCATATAAATCCCCATCCTCTGTTATTTTAGTACCGATTTGTAGCATTATAATAACCCTGTAGTAAAGCTTAGATCAATTGTTTTTTTACTTTTCAAGGTTTCGTCATATCATCTTATCTTTCGAAAGGAGGGCATTTTGATTGATTTTGGTGAAATTCAACTTTTCATTGAAGTTGAATAAAGTTTCTATTATTATTATATATGTTGATAATAATTAGAGAGAAGTTGATACAAATTGAAACTAAAAAAGATAACAATGGAAGATATTGCTGCTGAGTTAGGTATTTCTAAGTCATTAGTTTCCAAAGCATTAAGCGGATCGCATGGAATAAGCGAGGATACAAAGGAAAAAGTCAGAGCTGCAGCCATTCGTATGGGCTATCGTTTCAAAAAAGCTGTTCCTCAACAAGCGACAGATAAGACAGGCAATGTGGCGGTACTGCTTCCTCGAGAAGACGTAGGGGATTTTGATTATTGGGGCATAATATTAAAAAGCATAGAAGTGGAGATGAGCCGTAATGGCTACAGCGTCATGTTTTCCGGAATTGATACTCATGCAGAGAAGGGCGTGTCGCTGCCGCTTAGTATAACAGAGCATAAAGTGGATGGCGTCATTATACTCGGGCGCATACCTAGGCCAATTATCTTGTCCGTAATTACGGAAGGACTGCCTATTGTGCTAATAGATTCGGACTATCATGATCTGAATGTCGATCTAGTATACGCGGATAACTATGGAGGAGGCTTTGAAGCAGCGCGTCATCTTATTGCACATGGTCACCGAAATCTAGGCTTTGTCGGGAATTTGGATTATTCGTGGACGTTCAGAGAGCGCTATAGAGGCTTTGCTGCTGCTGTGGATCAATATAGAAGTGAAACGGGAGAAGAAACAACGCTTTCGACTTTTTCCGGTGATGAGGATTTCAACAACATTCCTATTTCATACGAAAAAATCATGACTTGTCTGGAAGCCGCTGAGCGTCCGACTGCCCTTTTTTGTGCGAATGATCCGGTAGCATTCGTTGTTATGCAGGCTATGGATAAGCTTGGTTTAGTGTGCCCAGACGAAATGTCAATAATGGGATTTGACAATGTAAGCAAATGTGAGTTAAGCGTCACTCCGTTGACTTCTATTGAACCCCATAAAAGTCTCATGGGGGAAAGAGCGAGTCAAATGCTGCTTCGCAGAATGGAGTATAATAACGGCGTTTCAGAGAAGCAGCAGCTCGTTGTAAAAATAGTCGAAAGAAAAACGATTAAAATGTTGAATTGATTCTGTGTAAAGTTTCAATATGTTTAATAAACTTATTGAAATATATATTGACGAAATAGTACGTAACCGATTATAGTTTAATTAGCAAATGGATTACAACGAAGTATTAGCTAATGCAACTAAGGAGGGTTACTACATTTGAGGTTGTTGAAACTTGTTGATTGGAAGTTGAAAGGGTTCTATCCTTATGTCCCCTTTCTCGGCAACAGCTTAGAGACACAGCAAGAGCTGATGGGAATAACAGATTGGCTGCCTGCTGAGGTCCCCGGCTGTGTACAGCATGATTTATGGAAAGTCGGATGGATTGACGATCCATATAAGGATATGAATAGTTTGAAGTGTGAATGGGTCGAAAATCGGTGGTGGATGTATCGGACTTGTTTTTCTATAACTGCTGGACCGGATGAAAGTATACTTCTCATTTTTAAAGGAATTGATTATAAAGCGCATATATATATGAATGGTCATTTACTTGCTGCACATGAAGGCATGTTTGAGCCAGTCGAGTTAAGTGTTGACGCTGGGATTTGCCAGACCGTTAACGAGCTGATTGTTTTATTCGAGCATGTTCCTGATGAGATGGGACAAATCGGATATACTTCAAAAACGCATACGCAAAAAAGCCGGTTTAATTACAAATGGGACTTTTCCACCAGAATGGTTCCGATCGGACTATGGGATGACGTTTATATAAAAGTGGTCAAGTCTGTTTATTGGGGAGAAGTTCGATTGACAACTTCTTTCGATGAACAAACGGGAATCATTAATTGGCATGGAACGTTAAAAATTGCTGCTTCAGCTTCCGATCTTCATTTTGATAAAATAGCAGCGTTCGCTGATGTTGTACATAATGGTGTAAGCTTAGGCAAGTGGAGGGGAACACTGGCGGAATCCGGCAGCTTTAATTTTCATATGGCCATTCCTGACATATTGCTATGGTATCCTAATGGCTTAGGAGAGCAGCCTCTTTATCATATTAAAGTAAGCTTGTATTATGACGGAGAACTGTGCGATGAGTGGACAGGAAGAACTGGATTTCGCAGCTTGAAATGGATACCTAATGATGCTTCTCCTGAAGATGCCCTTCCCTATACTTTATTAATTAATTCATCTCGCATGTATATTAAAGGAATGAATCTGACTCCGCTAGACATGCTGTATGGCACAGTCACGAAAGAAAGATATGAGGATATCGTGTTAAAGCTGAAAAAGGCAAATATAAACCTTGTACGAGTATGGGGCGGTGGTTTAATAGAAAAGGATATTTTTTACGAGCTGTGTGATGAGCATGGCATTCTGATCTGGCAAGAATTTATACAATCCAGCTCCGGGATTGATAATATCCCTTCACAACAGTCTGAATTTATTCAGCTGCTGGAGCGTGCGGCTTATTCAGCATTAATATGCAAGCGCAATCATATATCCTTGGCTTGCTGGAGCGGGGGAAATGAATTAAGAGACGAACATGGCATACCATCTACAGCTAAAGACAACAATATTGCAATGCTTAAAGCAATGGTACATCAATTAGATCCCGACAGACATTTTTTTCCTACATCAGCGTCAGGCCCCAATGAATTTTTATCTCTTGATCATCTGGGTAAAAACTACGATGTCCATGGCCCGTGGAAGTACGCTGGACCTGTGGAGCAATACAGGCTTTACAATTATTCCGACAGCTTGCTGCACAGTGAGTTTGGAGTCGATGGACTTACTTCTTATGCTTCAATGCAACGCTTTATGAATCAATCTGAATTAAAAGTACAATCGATGCAGGAAAATGATATTTGGAGACATCACGGCGAATGGTGGTGCACCAAGGATCGTGAGGATGAAATGTTTGGCAATATTAATGATCTGCGGGAGTTTGTTATTGCAAGCCAATGGACTCAAGCTGAAGGACTGCGGTATGGTTTGGAGGCGAATAGACGCCGGAAATATTCCAATAGCGGGAGTATTGTATGGCAGTTTAACGAGCCGTTTCCAAATGTATCCTGCACCAGTGTGATCGATTATTACCACCAGCCCAAAATGGCTTATTATTGGGTGCGTAAAGCATTTGCTAATCAGCATCTATCGTTGAAATATGATCAATTGATCATTAATTCTGAGGCGTTTTTCTTTCCAGAACTGTATTTTCACAATAGTTTAGAAGAAGGTGAACTGAACTGGAAAATTGAATGCATCGGTTTGCAGGGTGAAAGTATCCACATTCAACAGGGGTGTCATCTAGTAAGCAGCAACACCTCGACTAAAATAGAAGAGCTCAATTGGAATGCTTCAACCTTTCCTATGGGCATAATCGTCGTCCGGCTATCAGGTTCTTTCATAGGTAAAAGCTATAAAGTAAATGATTTTTATAAAAATAATTCCAGTAAAGACAAACTTTATAATCTGGAAACGAACACTTACTTGTTCTCAACTAAACCTAATCATTATTTCTCGGATTGGCTGAGAGCTCCATCGGTAGAGTTGGTCTGGAGCCATTTAAAAGATAGCAGTTCTGAAGAAATAGAAGTGTTTGAGGTTATTAACATGAATAGAGTACCTGCTTTGTATGTTGTAGCCGCTTACATGGAGAACGGGATAGAAAAAATTGTGATCAGCAAGCAGAATTATTCAGTTCTGTTCGCCGATGAAAAGATTCAATTCGAAGTAGAAAGGCGTTCTTTTGGCAGCGATGCGGTGGACCGTTCCTCTATTTATTTCAAAACACTGCACTCTTTACACTGTACTTTATTAGGAGGTGAGCTGGAAATAGCTAATAAGCAAGCAGGAGAAATGGTTTAGCCTGCAAAGCTGCATTATGGTGATGCGAGTCTGAAATATATTAAAAAGGGAGGCAGTCAAATGATTAAAAAAACTTATTCTATGATGCTAGTAGTGATGCTAGCATTCACAATGCTTGTTGGATGTGCATCTAATAGCGGCGGCAATAATAGTGCGAATACAGGTGGAAGCAGCCCGAGTCCATCAAGCAAACCCGCGGAAACTCAAGCTGCAAAGAAAGATCCGGTAGAAATTGAACTGGTTCATTATCAAACAGGTCAAGAGGATGCCATCAATCAGCTTCTGGATGAATATTTTGAATTGACTGGCGTGAAAGTGAAGCAAACATTAATTGACGCTAAAAATAATCAGCAATATCTAATTACTAGAGCTCAAGAAAAGAAGTTCCCTGATATCTATGCTGGCTCCTTGGAAGGTGAATTGTTAGCAAATTTAGTGAATGCTAATTTGGTAGAAAATTTATTGCCTGAGTGGGAAGCTTGGGGCTATGAGTGGCTTGGCGAAGAAAAGAGCTTTAAGGGTGATTTGGCCGCGGATAACCCATGGGGGGCTGAGCCGGGAAAATACGGAATCCCTTATATGGTTGCTACATCAGGCTATTATTACAATAAGAAAATGTTGAATGAAGCCGGATTTGAGAAGGCTCCTGCTACTTGGAATGAGTTCCTGGACTTTAGTGAAAAGGTGAAGGCGAAAGGGGTATCGCCAATTGCATACGACTTCGGCGATAACTGGGGGACGATGAATGCTGTTATTTTTCCTATAGCAAGCAACATTTTTGGCGGAGAAGAAAACCTTACTGCAGCGCTTAAAGGTGACGGTCTAGCTGATCCGAAATGGCTTGAAGTATTCAATAAAATAGCTGAGCTTCGCGATAAAAAGTACTTGGCTGAAGGGACGGCCGTTCTTATCATGTCAGATGCGGAAAAGAAATTTATTAATGAAGAGGTAGCCGTAATCTCCAATGGTTCATGGTTTGTGCCTGTGCTGAAGTCGGATGCACCGGATTTAGAATGGCTTGTCGCATTACCGCCGGCTGTTAATGCAAACAATGATGTAAATATTGATGGCGGTGTATCTATAAGTTTTACGATTTCAAAAAATAATAAAAACATGCAAGAAACTAAGGATTTTATAAAGTGGTTTGTCGATGGGCCGCAGCAAATAAAAATGACTGAACAAAGCGGTATTTTGCCTGCAAACAGCAACGCATTAACCGAGGCTGATTTGGATAACAACATTAAAGTTATCGCAGGTCTAGGTGAAAAGCTGACAAAGAAACGGCTGCATGCATTAGTAACGGAGGCCAACATATACGAAGAGTTTTGGAAGGGTGTACAAGCGCTTGTAGAAGGCAAAAAATCACCTGAGCAGCTTCAGCAGGATTTGATTAAAGTGTACACCGAGAAAAATAAATAAGGTAATGTGCCTTTGGCAGAATTGCGTTACTTGACAAGGGGAGGCAAAAGGTTTGAAAACGTTTACGAAGTGGAAGGATTATTTCACAAGCTATTTGTTTGTGATTCCTGGCTTGTCCCTATTCGCTGTGTTTTATTTACTGCCCTTTTATCAAAGCTATCGCCTTAGCTTCTATGAATGGACGGGATATACACCGATGTCTCAAGCCAAATTCGCAGGCTTAAGCAACTTTAAAAAGGCATTCGAGGATGATATATTCTGGGAGTCAGTTATTCGAGTATTTAAAATATCGGTTGGCATTATTGGCATCGAAATACCGCTAGCTTTGCTGCTAGCGGTTCTAGTCAATCATGTCATCCGAGGCGGCGCCTATCGAATTATTTATTTTATTCCTACCATTCTTTCGCCTATTGCTGTAGGGATGATCTGGAAATGGATGTATGAGCCGAAGTTCGGCATTATAAATCAAGCGCTTGATGCTTTGGGGTTGTCCTCACTCAAGCATGCTTGGTTAGCTGAAAGCGGTACAGCTATGGGAGCGGTAGGAGTAACCTTTATTTGGGAAACGTTCGGAACTTATTTCCTATTATTTCTCGTTGGTCTTACGGGGATTGATAAACAGCTGTACGAGGCTGCAAGCATTGAAGGAGCATCGAGCTTTCAAACGTTCAAGTCGGTTACTTTACCGTTAATGATTCCGACTATTATTCTGGTCATGATTTTGCTAGTACTAGGCTCTATGCAAATTTTCGGACAGGTGGTCATTATGACCAACGGGGGACCCGGCTATGCGACGGAGGTTCCATCCATGCGCATTTATAAGGAAGCTTTCGAAAATAGCAAAATGGGTTATTCTACAACATTATCGGTTCTTTTTGGTTTCATACTTATTGTTTTCTCCGTCATTCAATTAACAATTTCAAGAAGGTATGGTGCGAAGCTATATGAATAAAAAAACGAAATCCATTAGTCTCCATACCGTTTTAATTGCAGTTGCCGTTACATGTATTTATCCTTTTGCTTGGATTATTGCCAATACGTTCAAGCCGAATAGCGAAATTTTGAAAAATGAAAATTTGCTGGCGACGCTTATTCCTAATAATCCGTCCTGGAACAACTATTATAAGGTCATTGTTGAATTTGGCTTCTCTCAATATGTTTGGAATAGTTTTTTTTATACGGTTACTTCTGTATCGATAGCAATTATAGTAGGTGTCAGTATTTCGTATGTGGTTTCTTTTTACCGATTTCCTTTTAAAACTGTAATATTCGGAATGATTATCGTAACGATGATGATTCCGATGCCAGGTATTTTTATTCCGAAGTATATTGTGATAGCTGAGCTGGGGCTGCTGAATAATAGGCTGGGACTTATTTTACCGTTTGCAACCGTGTTAATTCCATTGACAGTTTTTATCGTAAAAAATTTCATGGATTCGATTCCGAAAGAAATGATGGAGGCAGCAACTGTAGATGGATGTAATAAATGGACAAAGCTTTGGTTCATCGTAGTGCCGTTAGTAAGGCCTGCTATTGCAACGGTTACGATATTTCATGTTAGAAGCATTTGGAACGAGTGGCTCTTGCCTTCACTCGTCATTACTGAGAAAGCTCTTCATCCGATTCAATCCGGATTAATGCGGTTTCAGGGCGAGCATTTCATCGACTACTCCTTGACTATGACAGGATTAGTAGTGGCCACGATTCCGCTGCTGACGATCTTCTTTATTCTCCAAAAGCATATAATCAACGGGATTACTAGCGGAGCTCTGAAAGGATAAGTGATGATGAAACAGCATGATTCGAAGTTAAGTTTAATAGTCGGGTTTGGCGATAGCATTACAGCCGGTGTTCATTTGTGCTCTGAGGATACGTATCTTTATAAGCTGGGTGCCGAGCTTCAGTGCGATACCTGTAATGCAGGCGTTCCAGGCCAAACAACAGCCGATGCGCTGCTGCGCTTGCAGGAAGATGTTTTGATGAAAAGGCCTGAGCTGTGCATTTTGCAATTTGGAATGAACGATCATGTTTTGGAAGCTCCCAATGTACATAAGGTGTCAGGGAATAACTTTTATGCCAATTTGATAGAGATGATAGAAAGGCTGAGGCAGCATAGTATTTCACCTCTTTTATGCACTGTACATCCCATTATTGAAGGTAATGCAGATGCTTATTATTACAATAGGCATCCGCAGCAATGGTATGAATCGAAAGGCGCCAATGAACTGATAGCCGAATACAATCACTTGATTAGGGAAGCTGCCGGCCGTTACAGCTGCCTGTTAGCGGATATTGAAGCCTATTGGAAAATAAAGCTTGCTTCTGCTTTTCGATTAGACCAATTAATTCGGACTACTCAGAATGCAGGGATGGATGACGGCGTTCACCCAACCCCGCTTGGGCAGCAGCTTTACTATGAATGCATAAGGGAAACTATCGTAAGCAGATGCGGAGGAGAAGGCTATGTTTCAGGAAATGAAAAGTGATATTGTCATTATTGGCGGAGGAGTCGGGGGCTGCGCGGCAGCTTTGGCTGCGTGCCGTACAGGGAAGCAGGTCATTATGACAGAGGAAACGGACTGGATTGGCGGACAATTTACAAGCCAAGCCGTGCCGCCCGACGAACATCCATGGATCGAGCAATTTGGATGTACTAGAAGCTACAGGCAGTATAGGAATCTTGTCCGCGACTACTATCGCAATCATTTTCCGCTTACACCGGAAGCAAGAGCCCAGGATCGCCTAAATCCCGGAAATGGAGTAGTCAGCCGACTATGCATTGAGCCTAGAGCTGCGCTGGCTGTGTTTCATCAAATGCTGGCGCCATACGTTCATAGCGGAAAATTGAAAATATTGTACCAATATATACCTGTATCGGTTGAGCTGAATCGGGATGAAATTATTGCCGTTACGGTTCGTAACAGCTTATCGAATAATCAAATCGCCTTAACGGCTGCTTACTTCCTGGACGCTACCGAGTGCGGCGATTTGTTGCCGCTTGCTTCCGCCGAATATGTAACTGGCTCAGAGTCGCAGTCGCAAACCGGTGAGCAGCATGCACTGCCTGGTGCTGCAGATCCTATTGATATGCAGCCTATTACGTATTGCTACGCCATTTCCTATCATGAGGGCGAAGACCATACGATTGAGAAGCCGGAGCAGTATGAGTTTTGGAGAGACTACTCGAATACAGAGTTTTGGACTGGAAAGCTGCTCAGCTGGCAAGTACCGCATTATATTACTTTAGAGCCGACCGAATACCCCTTTTTCCCAATAGAGGGAGGGCCGACTTCGAGATGGACCTATCGCAGAATAATCGATAAAACCAATTTTGTTCCAGGCACTTATGACAGTGATATCGTAATAGTCAATTGGCCGCAAAACGACTACTGGCTTGGGTCGATACTCGATGTAAGCGAGGAAGAGAAGCAGCGTCATTTGGAAGGGGCCAAGCAGCTCAGTCTTTCTTTATTGTACTGGATGCAGACGGAAGCGCCGCGGCCTGACGGCAAGCAGGGCTACCCCGGCATTAAGCTGTGCAAGGATGCTGTTGGCACAGAGGATGGAATGGCCAAATATCCTTATATTAGAGAATCAAGAAGAATTCAAGCAGAATTCACTGTAGTAGAGCAAATGGTAAGCGCTGATATTAGAGGAGCTGCCGGAGCTGAGCAATTCGATGATACGGTAGGGATCGGGGCTTATCGAATCGACCTGCACCCTAGCCTGGGCGGAAGACCTTATACGGATTTATCCAGTTATCCGTTTCAAATTCCGCTGGGCAGCTTAATTCCTGTACGTATTCGCAATCTAGTGGCGGCTTCCAAAAATATAGGTGTCACCCACATTACTAATGGCTGTTATCGTCTTCATCCTGTGGAATGGAACATTGGAGAGGCTGCTGGAGCCGTTGCTTCTTATTGCCTAGATCGAAAAGTATCGCCTAGTCAGGTAAGGAATAATAAATTGCTGCTGCATGATTTTCAAGCGGGACTTGCAAAAGCGGGCTTTGAGCTGCATTGGCCATCAATTGGCGCGCTATAGGATGAATTTCCACAAACGGGAGGAGAAAGGTTTGAAGATAGGTGTCATCGGTTACGGACTCCGAATTAGAGAAGTGATTAGACATATAAAGTTGATAGAGCCTGCTGTTCGTATAGCAGGGATAGTAGATGTGCGGGATTTTCCGGAGCTTAAGGATGAGGATGGTCGGGCTATTCCGATTTTCTCCGCAGCATCGGACATGTTAGCGGCACAAAAGCTCGACGGAATCATGATCGGTACACGCTGCTCCGAGCATACTGATTATGCATTGGTGGTATTGCCCTATGGAATTCCGCTTTATATGGAAAAGCCCGTATCCACATCGATGGAGAAGTGGAAGGAGCTTTACAAGGCAGCCGCTATCTACAACAATACGCCAGTCGTCGTATCCCATCCGCTTCGTTTAACCTCAATCGTTCAAAAGGTTAAGGCCATTGTCGCAGCTGGGGATATCGGCGATATTGCCCATGTACAGGCTGCCAACAATGTTCCATATGGCGGTGTATATTATCATGCTTGGTATCGCGACGACTCCATAACTGGTGGAATGTTTTTGCAAAAGGCTACCCATGATTTTGATTATTTGACTGATATTATTGGCTGCAGGCCCGAAAGGGTCTGCGCTGTAGCCTCGAAACAGGTTTTTAAAGGTAATAAGCCCGCTGGTTTGAAATGCAAGGATTGCGAAGACAATCGTACTTGTGAAGAGAGCACGGTAGGCACGACAGAGGAGGAGAATTGGCCATACTGCTGTTTTGCGGAAGATACAGGCAATGAGGACTCTGGCAGCGCGCTTGTCGAATATGAGAACGGGGTGCATCTTAGCTATACGCAAAACTTTATTGTCCGGCGCGGAGCGGGTACCCGTGGCGCCCGAGTAGTCGGCTATAAGGGAACGATTGATTTCGATTTTATAACCGGTATTATTAAAGTCATTCATCATCATAAAGATCAGGAGGATATTTATCGATTCGGTGCAGGAGACGGTCATTTTGGAGGGGACGCGAACTTGGCTGCCAATTTTATTGGCGTAATGAAGGGGAAGGAAAACTCAATCAGCACTTTGCAAGAAGGCTTGCGCAGCGCACTGTTATGCTTAAAGGCTAAGGAATCGGCTCAAACAAAAAATTATCAAGAAATTGTTGAATTGTAGGTATTTGAACAATTATATGAATGGTAGAGGTGAGTTAGAGTGAAAAGTTTACGCGAGTGTGCAATATTACTGTTGGTCATGCTTTGTGTGAGTTCTAATCTTACGTTACAACCATCTACAGATAATGTCGCAGCCGCTTATCCGTTAAATGCGGATGATGGCGGTCTTATTCTTCAAGATGAATTGAATGATTTGACAAAGCTACATTCTTTTTCGGATATCATGGTTAAAGACGCATCAGATCCCGGCTCAAGCTACGTTGAGAATGATACTTTTTTTGTATCTGATAATGGTCCAAGTCCCCATATGATCTACAAGGTAAATGATATAAAATCATTTATTCTAGTAGCTTACACAGACCCTTCTATGCCTTTGCCGGCTGTTCATTTTGAAGTTTCTAAAGACCAGTTCAATTATACTTCTGTTACTCCAGCACTTATAAATGAAGGGGTTCGAGATGGATCATGGAATCGTCTTGTATTTGAGCAGCAAGGACTGCAGGATGCCAACTATTTGAAAATCAGCTGGACTGCAGGCGCTTCCCCTGTGTACATAAGCAAGATACGCCTTGGATATACTGGCGGAGCAGGCTTTACGGATACGGGATTTGAGACAACACTAAGCACGGAGCTTTTTGAGTCTGGCGGCTGGGAAGTTAAATATGCTAAGACTGACGCGCTAGCTGACCCTGATTTTACAGTTTCAATAGAGAATGAGGGAGGCGTACCAGGACGATTTTTGAAAATAACCGGAACTGCGGCTTCCAAAGGAGCTGTGCTGCTAGGACAAAGGGTAACGCTGCCTTCCTTTTTTACAGGCCCATCCGATTTGGTGGCAACGGCAGACTTTCAGCTGTTCAGCGCATTAGCTGTGCAAACTAACGTACTGAAGCTCGTTATTATGCCTGATTCTGAATGGGACAATCTTTCTTCTACCGCAGGCGGAGCTGGCATATATACAGCTGCCGAACTAACAAGTTATACGTGGTATGATGGCAGCCTAAACCCGGAGCAAGCGACGGAATGGGAATACGGTACTACAGCAGGTACAGATCTCACAAGTGCGCTTGGCAGCCATACGGGCAGTGATGTCGTTATTGCTTTATATGCGGAGCTTAACTCGTCGCTAGGTATAGACGAAGCTTATATTGATAACTTTGAGCTGAATCTAGGGGAGCTGTCGAATACCCGCCCTCATTTTATCCATGTGAAATCGATCAGAGATAAAATATTTGGCTATCGCTGGGCTCAGGATGTAGTGAACAATTACAAATCGAAGTATGATGACTGGCTGACTAGAGATACGGAGCTTATACCTGACTCTACCCATATTTTGGAAAATCGATTTACCGATCCGATCAATAACGTAGCTTTAATTTTTGAATATAAATCCTACAATGATATTCTTGCAATGGGATATGACTATGACACTTACTATCAAGTAGCGGAGTTCAAATCGCCTGGCAAAGATCCGAACGACCCCTCGGATGATTTGATTATTAGTGCAGCAGATCCAAGCATAAGCCCCCAAATGGATAGCATTACCAAAGGTTATTTCTCCAAATGGATTCAGTATCATACGGATGCAGCCATGTATTTATCCTACTTATATGTGTTGACAGGCGAACAGGAGTATGCTGACAAGGCAGGAGCAATTGTAAAGGAGTTTGCGGATAAATATCCGCAATATGTTTTGCATGACGTTGTGTCACCGATAAGGCCGATAGCCTCCAGAGTTTTCTACTCCGTTCTAAGTGAAGGAGCTTATTTCGTTACGCCAATGGTATATGCAGTGGACAATCTTTATAATTCAGGCGTGTTCGATATCTCATATAAGAAGGCTATTCGGGAGGATATGCTGTACCCTTCAGCCGATGTATTAAAACGCAGCGCTAATACAAACAATTTTCAAGTTATCCAAGATACGGCCATTGGTTTAATTGGTTATTTGTATGATGATGCGGACTTGATAGCAGAAGCCAAAGAAGGCTATGTACCAACTGCGCAAGCAGGTGATGCGATGGGGATGTTCAATGAATTGCTGAATTACGGGGTTGGTGAGGATGGTTTCTGGTTTGAGGGCACGCCAAGCTATCACGGTTTTGTTCTTAAGGAATATATTTTCCTTGCGGATGCAGCACAGCGTTTTGGAAGCAATGTGGGAGAAAATCTATACGCTTCGAATAACAAATTTAAATCTATGTTTGATGCGATGTTGAATTTGCCTTATCCTGATCTAACCCTCCAGGCCAACAATGATTCTCCATACAAGCCGAATCTAATCACTCCGATTTATTTGTGGATGATCGAAACAGCTGACCGAGAATACAATGCTGTTGAATCCCAATATAGGGCTTTCCTTAATCAAGCATATACGATGGTAGATAGAAGCGGTGCTGATCTGTTCTCATTGCTGACAGGTTATCGGACTATTCCGTACTCATCAGAGCCGTTTGTTCTTCATGATGCCAATATGAGCGGAGTGGGAACGGTGCTTACCCGCAATCATTACAATGGACAAACTTATATGAGTACGATGGACTATGGCATCTTTACTGGCTCTCATGACCATTACGATAAGTTGAATGTTACGACATACGGGAATGGTCGAGTATGGCTGGATGATTTGGGGATTGGTCCATATGGGACTGAGTCGGCGGATTTCTATTATCGGATGTCTGCTGCTCATAATACAGTTGTTGTTCCTGATAGGAATCAGGCTGGAATAAGCGGTTCATTCCTGGCATTAGGTCGTACGAATTCCATGCATTACAGTGCTGCGGCAGCGGATGGCATATTTGCCGATGTTCAGCAATATAGAAGAGCGTTAATAACCGTTGATGACTGGATGCTGGATGTATTCAAATTGCGCACCTATGATGAAGTAACCTTTGATTGGTTCGCTCGGGTGCCGGATAGTACGATGGAGCTGAGTCTTGCTGCTACGCCTCAAACGGGTAAATTGGGAACGGCTAACGGCTATCAGCACACGGAACTGCTTAGTCAAGGGACTACAAACGGAAAATGGTCTGCTGATTTTACTGATGCTACGGATATCAATAAAGTATATCGAATAACGATGCTCAATGATCAACCGATGGATGTATTTGAGGCACAATCTTATGGTACAGCTAATAAACAAAATGTGAAAATTCCAGTGCTCGCTGCTCGGCAAACGATTGACGGAGATGGACAATTTGTCGCGATTCATGAATATTCTCCTGATGCAGTCAATGGAATTGTCCAAATGCTCAATACACCAGATGGAATTCGAGTTACGAAAGCTGATGGCGAAGAAGTCATTATCCAATATGATATTAGCCATGCAACGGAAGAAGCAAGCTTTATGCTGCTTAGGCGGGATTCGAATAATGATATGATGAATATGGAGATCAGCAATGACAATCGCTTAATGATTGATTACAAGCTGTATGCCCATAGTGATGAGATTTTACGCGGCTTATCGATTGCATATGATGCTGGCGTAATTAACATTGAGAATGAGGTTAATGATCCGACTCCATATAAAATGACTACTTTAACCTTTTATGCGGGTGACGAGACTTTCACCAGTGTAAATGTTGATGGCGCAGCTTATCCTTTCACAAAAGAAGGAGACTACATCACGATTGTTGCACCGCTCAAAGCGGCTCCGACATTAAGCAATCAAGCATATAAAGTGAATGCGTCTGAGGATGCCTATGTAAAGGAGCAAGAGCCGAATCGTGTTCTGGGAGAGTATTCAACCATAGGAGTACGGAATACCGGATCCAGCGGCGGGGATATGGTATCTTACATCAAATTTGATTTAAACAACTATTCAGGCAATCATGTATCGGAATCTGCATTCAGATTTTATGCTTATGATAATGCTGCACCGTATAATCCTGTGGAATTATCGATCTATGGAATCGTAGATAACAGCTGGGACGAGAACTCTTTGACCTGGATGAACGCGCCTAATATTGCAAGTGACGGAACTGGCAAGACCATTATTACCGGCCTAGGATCTACTGCCTATTACATCGATACGATCAGTCTTGAAGATGCAAATTATAGCTGGCATGAGGTTGATGTTACAGATTTTGTTAAAACTTATGGACTTAACAACAAATTTGTCAGCTTTATGATTGCAGCAGATCATAATACGAATGATTGGATTTTTATTCCAAGCAAAGAAAGCGGCTCAAGACCCCCACAGCTGATTATCAAAGAAAGCATAGATATCACGGCTGAGGATACTACTTATGCTCGAGGCGGGTCATTCAGTGCATCACTTCAGACAGGGTCTGTAGAGATGCAAATTATGGATGCTCCCGATGCGGCAGATGACAGGATATCTTATATGAAATTCGATCTTAGCGAGTATTCATACGCTGAACTAGGGAAAGGAGTATTAAGTTTTCAAGCATCATCAGCCAGTCCAGACACGAGCACGCCAATCACTGTCTATGGAATTAAGGATGACAGTTGGACAGAATCTGATTTGACATGGGACAACTCTTCGAATCACGAGAGCGGGGATACAACGATTACCAATATTCCTGACGCTGCTGTACCTGTTGCGACAGTATCTGTCATCGGATCAAGCAAGAATTATTCGGTTGATGTAAGCGGTTTCCTTAAAGGCAGATTGTCTGCTCAAACGGCGAGCTTTATTCTAGTTGATGAAAATGACGGAAATGTGCTGATAACGATTGACGGCCGTTTAGGAAGCAATCCGCCAAATCTGTCGATGTATCAGCCAGTCGCTCAGGAAATTACTCAATCCGCCTACATTTGGGGAGGGACTTACGCGAACAGCAATCTTGAATACTCGGCCCATCTCATAGTCAAAAATACAAGCGGAACGGGTGCAGACCGAAAATCATATTTGAAAATTGATTTGGAATCTATTCAAACGAATCGCGTCAATAGAGCCATTTTACGATTATATGGAAAAAACACTACATCGTCAGAGGAAATTCCAATTACGGTATACGGGATTATCGATAATAGCTGGTCATCAACCGCTATTACTTTCAATAATGCTCCTAACCATAATCCAACTACTGGTGACATGATAGGTGTAGGTGTCTCTGCTTTTAAATTGGATACGATTCCAGTTGGACCAGCAGCATTATATGAATGGGACGTTAGCGACTTCATTTACGCAGCTATGCGTTCAGGAGAAGCAGCAAGTCTGGTTGTCGTTATGGATGATATTAGCTCAACAGGTTATATGGACTTTAACAGCAGTAACGGAATTATTAAGCCAAGCTTTTTATTATCGTATTGATGATGGAGTACTAGCAATTGTACGCAATAACAAAGCATAGTCATGTGAATAACCATGGGTTGAGATCGATGGATTTCGAATGTGTGAATGACTTCATCTATTCATAGTGGCGAGCATCAACTTATTTCAATCACGAAAAGATTTTTGGTATGATACCATAAAATGGAGGATCGCGGGATTAATGAAAAGTGATAATGCTTTGAATAACATATTTTTACTGAGATCGAAGGGCGAGTGTATTAGAATCGTTCGCCAACGACTTGGGTACACACAAAGTCCCATTGCACTGAAAGACAGAGCAGCAACGTTCATGCCTAGGAGTGATTTTTAATTCAACCTAAATTAAACGTAATTGCCTCAGTTTATAAAGGAGCGGGTTCAACCTTCGAATGTTTTTTGGGATATTTAGCATTATACTTTTTCACACGTAGGAGTGCAGAAATTTCCTTATAGCAAACCATCGCGGTTCATTTATTAATTCTAATCATATATAAACGCCTCATCACGGAAGAGCATTGTTATTAGTAATTGGAATATAAAGTGTTTAGTTACGTGTGCTGTGTGTGTTTAGTACTACAATTATTAAAGCAATTGAATGGATTTTTAAAAACTAGTACGACCTAGGATTATTAAGGTTACCCTTTTCAGAGATTTCATTCTCATATGCCCAAATACTCCTTACATAAATCCATTATTTAAAGCACATAATCATTTATTTAGAAGTAAGACCAACGTTTGAAAACCCATAGTTAGTTAAGGGCTGGTTCTGTTCGTGGCAAGCGACTATTGTTCAATTGCAATTCTTTCCTTAATAATTATACAACAACCCAGCATCACTGCGGTGCTGGGTTATTGTATAATAGGAACAGTATTCTTTTTGCAAGGGATATCAATAAACGTGGCCTTCTGTATTTTAAGTTGACAGTTGTTTTAATCCACGTACGGATAGTAACTTTAATTCCGTCCAAATATGCGATGGCATTACTAACTTAACGTTTGCGCTTATTTTCAATAAGTTCTTCTACATTATTTAAAGATATCGCTTTAATTTTTAGCTCCTGTAATTGTTTGTCGATATCCTTCTCTGAAGATAAAATAGTGATCGTATCATTCTTAGTATTAAGTACACCTATTTCAAATATATTCTTTGAGTAAATGTTACGTTTATATAAGACATAATGATCTTTCCATCCTATTTCAATAACATTCGAACCAACTATTATCGGTGAATACTCCTGTTTTTTTGAAATAAAATGGTCTTCGCCTAATGAACCAAACACTCGGTAATCATTAGGCAAAATCAAAATGTCGCTTTGTGAATCCCGATAATCGTAAATCATATTCTTAGTACAGCCTGTAAGAAGGATAATTGAAAGTATAATTGAAATGAGGTATTTCAAGATATAATGTCCTCCTATCGTAACGCATTACGTAGGAAACAAGTTCCTGTATTAAAGAATACTAAATTTACTAAATTTTAATGAGCCTGTTATCTTTACAACGAGAGCGAAAATTGAGCGTGCGAAACAGAGCGTCGTAAATCAGAAAGAACCAACAAAAGTGCACCATGGAGTTTTTGATGGAGATCCTATTTAGTTTCACGAATGTGACATGGGAAAAACACAGGTGTTGAACCTATTAACGATGAAACGACAGATAGATGACATTCCTTATCACTGGATATGATGGCGGCTATAAAGAGCAAGGAAGAAATCTAAATTATATCACTATCAAGGTTCAAGCTAGATCAAATTTCACTATTATCTAAAAGGAACAAAGGTATACGATTAGAACCGCTGCCTTCACAACCATCTAAATCATAAAATACTCCACTCATGTTCTCGTTAGAGAAAGGCTCTTGTCTTATATTATTGCAAACCCCCTTTTCAATACCCCTAGCAGAAAATTTATCCCTGGAGTTGTCCAATTTAAAAAGGATTTCATTATTCTCACTATTCGTGAGGTCTATAATAATTGGATCTCCTTCGTCAGTGTAAACGACTATTCTAATCTCATTCCTCTTCTTTTCAAGAAATTCAAAAAATTTGTTTAAATGATATTTACCACTGTGAGTAACCACAACATCTCCATTTTTAATTGCCTTTTTTGAAGGATAGTTATAGTTAGAGAAAAGTGCAATTAGAACAAAAGATACGATTAATAAAATACCAAATATTAGGAACCATCTACTTTTCATCATCCCGCTCCTTTTCCTCTATTTAAAATCAATCAACACAATGATACCATTAATTACAAATACTGCATATTTGGGTATGATAATGTTAAAAAAACTACTATTTTTATCTGTGTATTTTTCTTAATGTTTAGTGCTCAAAGTGCTTTAGCCTACAATTTGTTAGGAGGTAAACAAAAAACAACTGATATAAAGGTAGTGAAGAAGGCAACTTTCAAATCAACACATGGGTCAGTACTTACGGACGCCTTATTCGATTGGATAGATTCTTCTAATCCACTAAAGTTCACTGTTTATTCTAGTGGTGGTGGTCATATTTATATTGGTGGCGGCAACCTCGGTAACAATGATACATTAGCAACCACTTATAATTATAGGGAATACATATTTTGGGGAGATTACACCGATTCTGTTATTGAATTAAACTATGATGAATATGATTCGTTATCTAGTTATGATAGAAAAGGTACTATGGCTCATGAAATTGGACACGCTCTTGGCCTAGACCATGATAATGCAAATCGTTATGTAGTTATGTGTCAATTAGGAAGTGGTAGACTTGTGAATAAGCCTCAAAGCGACGACCTAAATGGAGTTAGTTACTTATATAATTAAGGAGGAGAATTAGGATGCTAACTTTAAGAAGAAATTATAAAATAATTCTTTTGGCAAGTATTTCTTCAGTATTATGTTTTGCTTCCATAATACTGTATCTTAATTACTTACAAATTCAAAATTTACACGGTACTGGAGAGGTTTCTGTTATATTTAATGATGTTGACCAGTTATACAGTGAATCTGAATATATTGTAGAAGTTGAAGTTATCGAAACTCAATCTTTCTATGTTAATGAATCTCCATTCACTTTATCTAAGGCAAAAGTAAATAAAGTTTTTAAAGGCGGATTAGAAGAAAATATTATAAACATACTTGAAAATGGAGGGTTAATAGAGAAAAGAAACTATATTTTTGAGAAAAATCCTGTTTTTAATGTAGGAGAACAAGCAATAGTATATTTACACAAATATTATGGGCCAGCTGCTGAAGACGCATATTTTATACGTGGTGCATATCAAGGGAAATTCAAGTTTGCAGATAATAACAGCTGGCTCACCAATAATGAATCAATAGAAGAACAATTGTTAATTCCGCCTAATGATGTTTCAGAAGGACTTAGTAATGTTAAGAGTTTAAGAGATTTAAAATTAACCCAATGACGAGGAACAGAATTTTTTTAGGGAGCAATCTGCACATAGAATGGCTTTAAAGAAAGTTAAAGAAAAAACTCTTGAATTTCGTATGTCTATCGGTAATAAATAAGAAAATATTATCGTAGCGAAGGAAGAGGCTGTCCCAAAAGTCATAAATGACTTAGGGATGGTCTTTCTTCATTTTGTGAAACAATCTGCCAATGGACTTGGAGGACGACATTCTTCCCAATCTCCTCGTTCGCGTCGTTAACGAGGCGGTTAATCGTTTGGACGGCTAGATCTTCAAGGATGCCTACCTGGGTGACGGACGAGACAGCTATCCCCCCAAAAATGCTCACCAAAGTCATCATTTATGTTGATAGCAGACCGAGCCTGCTTCAATTTAGTTATAGCATCGCTGACCATCTTGTCGCGCTCGGGATTGGCTCCGAGGAATTCTAAAAGGAACTTTAACAATCGGAACGGAAAAAAATTACACGTCGGCACAATCCATTGCGAATAGTTTTCAACATAGGATGTATGTGCTTTATAGTTGGTTTCAACAGAAGCTTCATTCACTTAAATTTATGCCTGTTGTTTGGCGCACCACGAGAAGGAGTTCATGCAATAGATGTCGAAATACCGAAGGATCTATATCATATTCGACGTTATCCGACGCATGAGGAGTGAGATATTGAAGTTTCGAAATCCTGTCGATACTAAAATGGCATTTCGCAAATACTTGCTATTTTTTTTTTTCATGATCCCCACTCTATTCTAGGCGGAAGGAGATATTTGCTTTGGATACAAAATTCATTACATACGAACAATTCGGTAATCCCGCAGATGTACTAAAAGTTCAAACAAAACGCATTCAACCGCCTAATGAAAGTGAAATCCTGGTGCGCATGCTGGCTCGGCCGATTAATCCTTCGGACTTAATACCGATTCGGGGCGCTTACTCGCACCGGATTTCTTTACCTCAAATTCCTGGTTACGAAGGTGTTGGCATAGTAGAAGATGCGGGTTCATCTGTATATCAAAATCTAATTGGCAAGCGAGTTCTGCCATTGCGCGGGGAAGGAACATGGCAAGAGTTTGTTAAAGCTCCAGCACAATTTGCTATTCCTGTTCCTGATGCTATAGATGATATTATTGCTTCTCAATTATATATAAATCCAGTTACGGCATGGGGTATTTGTACGGAAGAGTTAGGATTAAAACCAAATGATATTTTATTGGTAAATGCCTGCGGTTCTTCTATAGGGCATATATTTGCGCAATTGTCTAAAATTATAGGTTTTCGACTCATTGCAGTAACAAGAAATAATAAACATACCGACAATTTACTTAGGCTTGGTGCTTCTTATGTAATTAATACATCCCAACAATCATTACATGATACAGTTTTGGAGCTAACAAATGGCTTTGGCGCTAATGCTGCCATTGATTCTGTTGGAGGTGCGTCTGGAACTGATTTAGCTTTAAGCGTTCGTCCTAACGGAACTTACATATCCATCGGACTTTTATCAGGTGTACAGGTTAGCTGGAATGAAATTTCAAAAGCTGGAGTGATCGCTAAAATGTTTCATTTACGACATTGGAACAGAAGAGTATCACTAGAAACCTGGCAAGAAACATTTCATCATTTAATCACATTAATTAAAATTAAAAAATTAAGTTTAATGGCGACAAATTCTCACTATGATTTATTAAATGTAAAAGAGGCTGTAAGTTTAGCTGAATCTTCTACGAAGAACAAGGGGAAAGTTATTCTAACAAGCTGACGGTTAAGTAACACCCACCACTTATCAGCAGAAGAGTCGTCCCGGATTTGAGAACGACTCTTTTCTAGTTCGTTGAAATTAACCGGATAATTTATTGTTTTTCAAGTTCCTTTTTCTTTGTAATGATTCCAGTACGAATAGCTTACCAAAAAGGCGCCTGGGCCAAACACAGTAAAAAGGTTCGTCGAAATGTCGAATAAAATATAAAATGTGAAACAACATACCGCGATAATACTATATTTTAAATATTTTTTTTGGTTATATTTTTCTTTTCTATCGAGCATAGTGCTAATAATCATTCCGATGATAATTGTATTTATAATTTGAATCATATAATCCTCCAATATATTTTTTGAAGTATGAGAATTGTTGTCTTACCCAATACTTGCCATTGTATCAAAATATGGATGGATTAGGAACTCAACCCAGCTTAATTTAAATGATAAAAGTAAATATAACCTATTATTGACATGACACCTTTTGGTGGCATATAATCAAAAAGTCATTAAAAGGTGTCCAATCTTCCCAAACTTTTATGGGAAGATAACGATAATAACGTCTGTCCCTTGGTTAATTTTAGGAGAGAGTGTTGTGAGCGAGAATAACCAGTTGCGGGATGTGTTTGGCGCGATTGCTGATCAAACAAGGCGCCGGCTGATTCAACTGTTAGCTGAAGCAAAGGAATTGCCGCTGCATGAGTTAACGTCACAGTTTCAGATGGGCCGAACTGCGATATCCAAGCATTTGACAATTCTCAAAGAAGCTGGATTGGTGCTTGATCGAAAAGTCGGAAGAGAAACACGATTTAGGCTAAATGCTTCTCCACTCAGGGAAATTTACGATTGGTTAGCTATTTACAGCAAGTTCTGGAGTGCAGATTTGTTGCGCTTGAGCCAATCACTTGAGGAGGAAGAAGAATGAGGCAGGCAAAATCATCTTTTAAACTGCTTAATTTTGCAGGTACGATAGTTAAACTCAGTTGATCCAAAATAACATAAACCGGCTGCATACTCTTTGCAGCCGGTTTGTGTCTGCAATAGATTAAGTATTGGGCTATTATACAGTCGAAAGGAAGTTGAAAATGAGCGAAACTAATCAAGAGTATATAGTAATCTCGGGTGCGAGGGAAAATAATCTCAAGAATGTATCCTTACATATTCCCAAGAGGAAGATCACGATCTTCACCGGTGTATCCGGATCGGGCAAGTCATCGATTGTTTTTGATACGATTGCCGCAGAATCCACCCGGTTGCTGAATGAGAACTTCAGCATGTTCGTGCGCAACTTTCTGCCTCGTGTTCCTCAGCCAGATACTGACGCGATCCAAAACCTAAGCATGGCAGTTATTGTGGATCAAAAGCGGCTTGGAGGAGGCTCCCATTCCACAATGGGCACGATAACCGATATTTCTCCCGTTCTTCGTCTTCTATTTTCCCGAATGGGTCAGCCCTATGTAGGACAAGCGCATATGTTCTCGTTTAACGATCCGCAAGGCATGTGTCCTGAGTGTAACGGGATAGGCCGCAGGCTGGGCGTAGACATGAACAAAGCAGTCGATATATCAAAAACACTTAATGAAGGAGCAATTATGCTTCCTGACTATGCTGTGAACGGCTGGGATTGGAACATAATCGTGCAGTCAGGGGACTTCGATCTTGATAAGAAGCTAAGCGATTATTCAGATGAGGAACTGGAGCTGCTGCTTTACGCCAAAGCAAGAAAAGTTCAGATGGACTTTGCAGGTAAAGCAACAAATATTACGGTAGAAGGCGTTATTGAAAAGTTCACAAACAAATACATCAAGCAGGATGTAAAAACGAAATCCGAGCGCACACAAAAAGCTGTTGCGCCATTCATTTCTGAAGGTCCGTGCTCTAGCTGCCGCGGCGCCAGACTCAGTCAAGCCGCGCTAAATTGCAAAATTAACGGGCTCAACATTGCAGAAATGTCATCGATGGAGGTAGGAAAGCTTATACGCATCATTCGGGAAGTTGACGATCCTGCCGCAGCGCCAATAATCAAGTCCCTGAAGGAACGTCTGCAGCATCTGGTGGATATCGGACTTGATTACTTGACACTGGATCGTGAGACGGATACTTTGTCTGGCGGCGAGTCGCAGCGCGTTAAAATGGTGAAGCACTTGAGCGGCAGTTTGGTGGATGTCACTTACATTTTTGATGAGCCTAGCGTTGGCTTGCATCCCCGCGATGTACACCGGTTGAATGAATTGCTTCAGAAGCTGCGAGACAAGGGCAATACCGTCATCGTCGTAGAGCATGATCCCGACGTGATCAAGATCGCGGATCATATTGTCGATGTCGGGCCTCACGCCGGCAGCCGCGGCGGAACCATTGTGTATGAAGGGGATTTCCAAGGTCTGCTCGGTGCAGGCACGTTAACAGGCAATCATATGAAGCGGCCGCTTCAGCTGAAGCATGATTGCAGGCAGCCATCGGGCCAGCTGTCAATTAAGAATGCTACGCTTCACAACCTGCAAAATGTCAGTGTAGATATTCCAACCGGTGTGCTGACAGTAGTTACTGGTGTGGCCGGTTCGGGCAAGAGCACACTCATTAATGAAGTATTCCTCAACCAGCATTCGGATGCAGTCGTTATCGACCAATCGGCGATAGGCGTATCAACACGCTCAAATCCCGCGACATACACTGGTATTATGGATGATGTGCGCAAAGCGTTTGCTTCCGCCAACAAAGTCAATCAAGGCTTGTTCAGCTTCAATTCCAAAGGCGCTTGCGAGAACTGCCAAGGCCTTGGCGTTGTATATACAGACCTCGCATTTCTGGAAAGTGTGAGGCTGCCATGTGAAGTATGCGGAGGCAGACGGTTCAAGGAAGAAGTGCTTGAATACAAGCTGGATGGCAAGTCGATCGCAGAAGTGCTGGAAATGACCGTGGAGCAAGCGTTGGAATTTTTCCAGCTAAAAGAGGTAGTCCGCAAGCTGCAAGCTATGAGCGATGTCGGGCTGAACTATATTACGCTCGGCCAACCGCTTAGCACATTGTCGGGCGGTGAATGCCAGCGTATCAAGCTTGCAAGTGAACTGCATAAGAAGGGCAGCGTCTATGTAATGGACGAGCCGACGACCGGCCTGCATATGTCGGATATCGGTCAGCTAATGGGAATTATGAATCGTCTCGTGGATGCAGGCAATACAGTAATCGTCATTGAGCATAACCTCGATGTGATTAGCCAAGCGGATTGGATCATCGATATGGGACCAGACGGAGGCAGCAAAGGCGGCCAGGTGGTGTTCGAGGGCACGCCGACGCAAATTATCCATGTGGAGCAATCATTCACAGGAAAATACTTGAGGTCGTAATAGTTACAAGGGGTGTATTTTGTCATTTTTTCTTGACAGGATGCATCCTTTTTCTTGTAAAACAACACAAACTTTCATAACCTGGCGGCTTTACGTTAATGATCATTCCAGTATTGGCCTTGTATTTGCTATTAGCTTTTTCAATCTATTGCCAATAGCAAATCTGTATAATAGGATAGATTGAAGTTCATCGTAATGTTTATGATGGCGCTTACGCCGCTTGTTTTTATCGAATTAGAAGCAGCGAAAGGAGATAGAATGCCATGATGATCGTCGTTACTAAATTGCATATTCCCCAACCGCGGACATCGTTAGTAACGCGTACAAGACTTATCCAACGTTTGCATGAAGGGTTGGATCGAACGCTTACTTTGGTCACTGCGCCTGCCGGATATGGAAAAACCACCTTGCTCAGTGAGTGGGCGAATACTCTGAAATGCCCTGTCGCCTGGGTATCGATGGATTCAGGTGATAATGACCGCATCCGTTTTTGGGCCCATACGATAGCGTCGTTGAAACAAGCCTGCCCTGCCTTTAACGCGGAGTCTGTCCTTCGATTCGCTGCGGAAGATTCAGATTCGTTTATTGCTGCGCTCATAAACGGTTTACATCGCTTATCCCAAACAATCATACTCATCTGGGATGATTTTCATCATATCAAAGATCCAGCGATTCTGAAGGGAATTATATATCTTCTGGAACGCATGCCGAATCATATTCATCTTTATATAGCCAGCCGAACTATTCCACCTTTTTCCTTATCCCGTATACGAGCAGGAACTGGACTGGTCCGATTAGAGGTGAGCGATCTGCGTTTCCTGCCTGAGGAAACATCATTATTTTTTACGATGTGCGGCAAGATAAACTTGTCTGAGGAAGAAGCGGCCACCGTACAAGAAAAAACAGAAGGATGGGCAACTGCGATGCGGCTGCTAGTTTTATCATTGCACGAACAAGCTGATCCAGCATCTCTCGTCAGCATGCTGACGGGAACAGAAAGGGATATTTCCGATTATTTTTTTGAAGAGGTTTTATCCCGGCAGCGGGAAACGATCCAGCAATTTTTGCTAAAGACGTCGGTATTAGATCGTATGACAGGCGAGCTTTGCATGTCAGTAACCGGTATGTCGGAAAGCAAATTGTATTTGCAACATTTGGATCAATTGAATCTGTTTCTTGTGCCCTTGGACGAGCAGCGGGAATGGTACAGATACCATCATCTGTTCCAGCAATTTTTGACCGCGCAACTGCAGCGACGAGAACCGAAACAATGGAATGCACTGCAGATTGCAGCTGGAAAATGGTTTGAGGAAAATGGCTGCCCGCATGAGGCAGTAGATTATTATTTGGCCGGTGCGGGTTATGAGGAAGCGCTAATGCTGCTGGAAGCAATTGCGCCGGAGCTGCTAGTCTATGAATGGACAACGCTTTACAAATGGTTGAATGATATTCCTGTTTCATTGTTAAGTGCCAGACCGATTCTGTTTTTGACAAAGCTCGCTTCCCAATATATGTCCGGGCGAGTTGAAGAAGCTACTGACGGGTATTGGCAAGCGGTACGCTGGCTGGAAAAGGGTGCCGATAATCTTCCTCCGCATCAAAGTAAGACATTACATGCAGGTCTAGCATTTCTCGCTGCATTCCGCACGTTTTTAGATCGGGATTTTGACTATGCTGTACAGTATTCAGAAGAATATGTCAGCATACACCCAGAAGGTGATTTCTTCATAGGTTTTGGGGGTGACAAGGACGGCTGGCATCCGGTTTGGGATATTTATGTATCGGACGATAGCATTACATTAGCGAAGCAAATATTAACTCCTTTAATATCGATTTGGTCTGAAACCCGAAATGTCTACTTTGTTGCGCATTTATGTATTGATTTTGGCAAATTGCAGTATGAATGTAATCGCCTGGACGAAGCTGAGAAGTATATGCGTCGAGCTAACGATATCGGAAAATCGTATGACAATCCATGCCTGGCGACTGTTTCGGCGCTTTGGCTAGCCCGTATAGCCACTGTTCAAGGAGACGAGAAGAACGCAACTGCAATCGTTAAGCAATTAAGCGAACAGCCGGCTCTGAAGGCTAATCCCCATTTGTCGGGGAAAATCGCTTTATTTCAAGCTATGTTGGGCAAGAAGCAGGGAGAAGAAGAGGCTTGGAATCAATGGCTGATAAGCAGCGGGTTACGGTTTCAAGACGAAATCCCGCTTTCGATGATCAACGAATACGCTTTTCTCGCATCTTTGCTGGCAGAGGAAGAGCAAATCGAAGAATCTATCGCTTTGACGGATCGGCTCCTTTTCATCGCGATTCAAGCAGGACGGAAAAGCGACCGAATTCGCCTGCTTGTATACAAGAGCCTTTTTCTATCTCTCCAAGGAAACGCTGAGAAAAGTATGACCATACTAGAAGAAGCGCTCGCTTTGGCATGGCCGGAAGGATATATTCGTACGTTCATAGATGAAGGGATACGACTAAGGAAACTATTGGATCAATATCTCGCATTGCGTCAAAAACAACATCATCGTTCTGTCCGGAAAGTTCCTTTAACATACGTGAAACAACTGCTGCGCCTATTTCCGCGAATAGAAGGGGTAACTGGCGAAATGATTACTATAGAAGGAAATATGCCTATTTTAACTGCGAAGGAAAAGTGCGTGCTGCATCTTATGGAAAAGGGATTGTCAAATAAAGAATTGGCGAGCCAGCTTAATATCTCACTGGCAACCGTAAAAACTCATATTAACAATATTTATGGCAAACTACAGGTCAAAAGCAGATTGCAAGCGCTGGAACGTGCCAATACTCTCCAATTGTTCTGACTTCGACTGGTTCTCCTTAACTAATCTCCACCCCCTCTCTCCACCTTTTCGCTTTTGGCGATAGGCAGGGTTGATCTCAAAAGCGCGAGAAGTGTGTATAATCGGCTGGAAAATGCAAGTAAGAGATCAACTGAGGAGGAGTTGTATGACATGTGTCAGAGGAGAAAAAAAATATGGATTGTATGGCTCGCAATCTGTTTAGGATGTGTGGGAGTAATACCTGCTTCGAATGTGAATGCTGCTGAATTGCTGTTTGAGCAAGGCGCAGGTTATGAGTCAGGCGCTTATGAACGCAAAGCAGCTCAGCCAACAGCTTTTAATTGGGTACGGCAGTCCAGATTTACGGGAAGTACGGATTCAGAGGAGAAGTGGACGTTTGCAGCAGAAGGTTCGATTTATTCTACTCCTGCAATCGGTACAGATGGCACACTATATGTCGGTTCGTATGATGGCAAGCTGTATGCCATCGATTCAAGAACAGGCAGGCTTAAATGGTCATTTGTTACGGAAGGGGCGATTGCTTCTTCGCCAGCAATCGGGGCAGACGGCACGATCTACGTCGGTTCAGGGGACGGAAGACTGTACGCACTCGATCCAAATGCCGAGCATAAGCAAATATGGGCCTTTGAAACAGGAGATTCGGTACATGCTTCACCTGTAATCGGAGGGGATGGCACCATTTATATTGGTTCGTACGACGGGAATTTGTATGCGCTGGACCCGTATGCGACTGTTGATAATGAACGGGAGATTTGGTCCTATGAAATAGGCGGTGAAATAGATTCTTCACCTGCGATTGGACATGATGGTACGATCTATGTAGGCTCTGGCATTGGTATGTTTTATGCGCTGGATCCTCATGCGGATGATGATCAACGCGAAAAATGGTCGATTGAACTTAATATGGGCTATGATGGTTTGTGCTGGGATGATCTGTGTCCGGTATATTCATCGCCTGCAATTGGAGCAGACGGCCGCACAATATATGTCGGTTCGGATGATGGATTCGTCTATGCGCTCGATCCGAATGCCAGTGATAATAATAATCGTGTAAAGTGGTCATTTGATGCATGGGGTTCCGTTTTATCATCACCTGCGATTGGAGACGATGGCACGGTTTATATTGGTTCATACGATGGAGCGCTATATGCGCTGGACCCTGATGCAGATGATGAACATCGTGTGAAGTGGTCGTTGAATACCGCGACAAATCCATGGATTCCAATCATATCCTCGCCAGTCGTAGGAGCAGACGGCATAGTTTACATCGGTTCAGGAAACAAAAAGTTATATGCACTGGATCCATATGCTTCAGATGACGATAGAGTAAAGTGGTCATTTGCAACAGCGGGAGAAATCTACTCCTCGCCCGTGATCGGTCCAGATGGAACGATATATATAGGATCTTACGACAAACGGCTGTATGCCATTGGGACGAGATCTATCCTTGTTCCTGATGAGGTCGCTGCTGTTGCGGATGAAAGTGCAGTGAAGCTCGCTTGGAGTGATGTTTACGGTGCTGCTGGCTACAAACTATACCAATATGAGGGAACAGAGGCACCTGAATCAAGGAACGAATGGACACTTGTAAACGATGATGAACTTATTGCTGAAACAGAATATATGGCTAAAAACTTGAAGGCAGGCCAGATATATTGGTTTGCGATCAAGGCAGTTGGCACTGAAGAAATTGAAAGTGAATTTTCAGATTATGTATCCGCAATGCCTTATACGAATGTTGCGGAAGTAGATGAGCTTGCACGGCTTCAAGTTGCCAAAGGGACAAAGCTGGATAAGCTGACTTTGCCGGAGGAAGTAAATGCCCAGTTGAGCGATGGATCTGCAATCAAATTACCAGTAAGCTGGGATTTGGTAAACACAGACTACAACTTTGCACATGCGGGAACTTACAAAATTACAGGAGAGCTGCAGCTCTCCGCGCATATCCGTAATCCTGGCATTCTGAATGCTGAACTGACTGTAATCGTGCTTCCAGGTATTAATGGAGGCTGGTATTTATCCAACAATGCGAATTTGAAAACATTGGAAATTTGGACAGAAGATAACCTTATTCCTCTTACACCGTCGTTTATGGGGGATACACTGTCATATACAGCCAAAACGGCAGCGGATCTAATCGAGGTGACGGCGATTGCGGATCATCCGGCTGCAAAAGTTACCTGGAATGAGCAAGTGCTGGCTGACAGTATTCAAGTCGATTTACAGGAAGGGGCAAATGACATTTCGCTGATTGTTCAAGCTGAAGATGGCTCTCGGAAAACGTATAAGCTTTATGTTGAACGGCAAATGCCTGAACAGGAAAAACATGAACCGCCTGTGATTTCGTTCACTGACATTGCTGGTCATTGGTCGGAAGCCTATATTAAGCGCGCAATAGCGAAAAGTTTTGTCAGCGGCTATCCGAATAAAACGTTTCTGCCTGATCGCCCGGTTACTCGTGCTGAATTTACGGTTATGCTCGTAAAAGCTTTGAACCTGGGGGAGGGAAGTGCAAATCTCTCATTTACTGATTATGAACAAATCGGCGCATGGGCAAAGCAAGCCGTTGCACAAGCGGTACAAGCAGGCTTCGTCCAAGGATATGCAGACGGCAGCTTCCGGCCAAACATGCTAATTACACGAGTAGAGATGGCGGTTATCGTTGCTCGAGCGCTCAAGCTGCAGCCTAATGCTTATGGGACAACCGGCTTTGCAGATAACGAAGAAATTCCTAAGTGGGCGAAAGGGGCAGTAGAAGATCTCCGTAAATTAGAAATCATCCGCGGCTACAGCAGCAATAAATTTGTACCAGGCAAGCCGGCTACCCGTGCAGAAGCGATCGTCATGCTGCTTAGAATGTTGGATGAGCTGGATCAGAAGATATAGTATTCAAAGCTTTACAACGAAGGACATTTCCGTTTTCTAAAAACAGAAATGTCTTTTTTGTGCTCGGAGCCGTTTATCCTTGATATACTGGATGAGCTTTATTGACGCATTATCTAATAGTGTGTATATTATATATATACGGTATATACTTAACGAGCGTTAATGAGGTGAGAGACATCAAAATTATATTATCCAACGCATCGAGCGACCCCATTTATATACAGATTATAGATCAGATTAGACAAAGCATTTTGAATGGCGAACTACACGCTGGAGACAGTCTCCCGTCCATCCGGCAGCTTGCCAAGGATTTGCAGGTCAGTGTTATTACGACCAAACGCGCTTATGAAGAGCTCGAGAAAGAAAGACTCATCGATTCAGTTGTAGGCAAAGGGTGTTTCGTATCGGGTGCCAATAAAGACTTCATACGGGAGCAGCGCATGAAACGGTTAGAAGAGAAAATGCTCGAAATCATTCAGGAAAGCAAGGCATTAAGCATGAGCCGTCATGAATTAATTGATCATTTGACGTTATTGTTCGAGGAGGAATAGGCAATGAATGCAATTGAAGTACGTAATTTAACTAAAACTTATCAGCTGTTCCATGTTGATAATATTTCTTTGGATGTGAAGCAGGGCTATATTACCGGACTCATCGGACCGAATGGTGTTGGTAAAAGCACCTTGATCAAGATGATGCTTGGCATGATTCGTCCTGACTCTGGAAGCGTAAAAATACTTGGCCGCGATATGCCTCAACATGAAGTTGACATTAAGCAACGCACCAGCATTGTATCGGATGATTGCTTCTATTATGAACATCTTACGATAGCTGATACGAAGAAGATGATTGCACCATTTTACAAAAACTGGAATGAAACAAAATTTAAAGGTTATCTTGAACAATTCGAGCTGTCTCCGAAAAAGAAAATTGAAAACTTATCCAAGGGTATGAAGATCAAGTTTTCCCTAGCGATTGCATTATCACATCAAGCCGAGCTCCTTGTCATGGATGAACCGACCTCTGGACTTGATCCTGTATTTAGAAGGGAAATGCTTGATCTGCTCGCAGATATGATGCAAGACGAAAAGAATACGATAATTTTCTCGACACATATTACGACTGATCTGGATCGGATTGCTGACTACATTACATTTGTCAACCGCGGAAAACTCGTTTTCAATGAAGCTAAAGAAGATGTGTTTGAGAGATACGCTATTGTAAAGGGTGACCAGCAATTGCTCGATTCGGATATTCGGAAAAAATTTGTCGGACTTCGTGAGACGGCGGTAGGCTTTGAGGGTCTAGTAGATAACAGGCAAGAGGCAGAACGATTATTTGGCAATTATGCTCTATTAGACAAACCATCATTAGAAGACATCATGTACTTTACCGCCAAGGGAGGTCGTGTTCATGTATAACTTGCTTCGCAAAGACTTTATCGCTTTAAAAAGCTCATTATGGATAATTATTCTTTATTTTGTTGTGTTCAGTGCTGCCTTTATCCCAAAAAGTGAAATGTCCATCTATTTTGTAGGTATTTATACAGCTTTCGGATCTATAATTCTTGGTACAATGATCGATATCAAAAACAACAATCATAACTTTTTGGTCACGCTGCCGATCAGCCGCAAGCATATTGTGAAAGCCAAGTATATAGCAGCTATTATGTATGCACTTTTTGGAATACTTGCTTCATACGGGATTCACTGGCTTGTTAAACTTGAATATCCTGAGCTGAACAAGCCTGCCTTTTCTGGATTGGACATTATGGCTTCAATAGGGATGGTGCTCGTTTTAACTTCTATCTATATGCCTCTATTTTACGCACTTAGTAAGAAAGGAGCAGCCATTATCAATGCCGTGTTTATGCTCGCTCTAATTATATTGGCTCAACCTGCGGCTTTTTATCTGAATATGATGAGCGAAAAAGGAGTTTTTGAAGGACAAACGTTATTGCTTATTCCAATCGGTATCTTACTGTTATTCATAGCTTCTTATTACTTGACTATATTTCTGTTTAATAGGAAGGATTTATAGATAAAATCAAAAAGAGGGCGTTCTCCGTTTAGAACAAACGGGAGGACGCCCTCGACACGATCAGCTTAATCTACAACATGGACCCATTCGTCTTTGAATAATATACGGCCTTCTCTAAGCTCATTTTCATAGTTCAATTCATCGAATGCCCCATCGAAAACTGACAATCGGAAGTAAACTTCCGCATTCCGCTTCAATGGTTCCGGAGAAGGTCTTAACGTATACTGAAGATCACCCGGCGCCAACACTTTCGGCTGATTCGAATGATTGACTGCTATGGCGGATTCGCCATACAAATAGTTCCAGGATTTGTCGTCAAAATCAGCCCCGAAGAAAACTTCAGTAACATAAATGGCGCTATGAGCAGGCAACGTAATTTCCTTCACATTGCGTACCGAGTACTTATTCGATGGCGGGTACGAATTTGCAACAGGTGTTACGCTGTAGCTGAACATCGCCTGATTCAGTGCATAGCTGTCCAGTTTGCCTTGCGAAGCCGCTTGGTTAAAAGTAATACCTTTGCTGCCTTTCTTGAGCAAGGTGACATATAAATGATCGTTAGGCTGCAGCACGTTGCTTCTCTTCGGCATAAAGGTCAGCCCGTTGTTGCGATGGAGAAAATGGTTATCCTCCTCCTGGAAAAAATACTCCGTCGAGAACACCTTATAGTCAACTGTGAAAGTTACGCCTTCACCGGCAAGCGGCAATTCTGACGGCACATTCAACATAACGTCTACGCTTTCCTTATTGTAAGGAAACAATACAGCTTTGGAAATATCGCGGCTCAAACCTTTAGTGACATCTCCTTCGACTTCCACAGACACTGTCAGCCAAACAATAAGATCATTCTTTAAAGGGGTTTCTGCGTTAATGGATACGGTAATCTGTTGATTAGCCGGACTCGGAGAATCTGTCTTAGCTTTCGGGAATCGGTCGAAGTCCCATGCAATGGAAAGTTCTCTTGCCGTCTGTGTTTGATTGAAATAGTTCCGCTTGCCGAAGTCAAGCAGCTGCGCTTGGACAGCGTTCGACGGAGCAGCGCCATTCCATTGGTTATCGGAATCGTTCCAGGTCGCATCTACATGATAGAATTCTCCATTCAGGCGAATCAGATTCCATGCATGGCCTGATCCGCTGATTCCATCGATATAATAAATGTCGAGTCCGGCTAGCTTGCCCAGCATCTGCATGGCTCGCGCATAGCCGTCACATACCGCATATTGCTCAATTAAAGCTCCATAAGCGTCATATGGTCTTGAGGCGGTTGGAATTCCTTTGCTGAATTCTTGATGATCATACTGGGTACGACTTAGAATGTAATCATGCACCGCAGTTTCTTTTTCCAGCTCCGACATGCCCGGGCGAATAATCGATTGAATAATTTCACGTGCTTTCAATCCCAGTTCCTGAGTGGAGGCTGCCGACTTGGAGCCTAAGTAGTTCATTCCTTTGACAAATGACATATCAATTACCGGATTTCCATCGACATTAAGCTCATCCATAAGCGGCAAGTCTGCGATGACGCTGATGTCAGATACCGCATTATTGTTCATTTCCAAATAGCTAAGCTGTTTAAGCTTCTGGAGCTCTTTGATGCTCGTCACCGCATTACTTGCGATATTCAGACTTTCCAATTTAGTGAGTGAAGACAATGCATCCAGCCGTGTGATGAAGTTGTGAGAAACAAACAACCCCTCCAGATTGCTGAGACTGCTTAGCGGCGACAAATCCTCGATAGAATTACGGTGCAGAACGAGCTCCTGCAATTCCCGAAGCGAGGACAGAGGCGACAAATCCTTAATCAAGTTGTCAGGCAATTCAATTCGTGTAAGCTTCTGCAACGCCTGAATACCATCAAGGGAACGGATTCGCGTATGCGGCACATTGACGCTGCTCAATCGGGTCAGGCGGTTGACATCGGAACGATACAAGTCACCTGTCGGCTTGCCGGCAGCGGCTCTTACCACCTGTTCCAAACCGGGATCAGAGAAGGTTACTACGTCTGTATCAGCACCTGCACCTTGTGCAAGCACCCCAGCGCGGTTAGTAGCTTCTTCCGTGAATACACCCTCTGCAATAAGTTTGCCGGCCAAGGTCATCTCTTGCTGCTTGAGCGGCTGCTTTAATGCTTCGAATGACAGCAGGGCGATATGACCTCGTAAAAACGTCTGTTTGGCAAGCTCTTGGCTTGTCGCGGAATTGATCAGACCGATCGAAGCCGCTTTATTTAACGATTGAGCGTAAGTGAAATCCCCTTTATTATCATTGTAGCCGAGCGCTCTCAGCACCAGTGTAACGTATTGAATTGCACTCATTGGATCATTGGAGCCAAAACGCGAGGCGGACACCCCGTTGGCTAGTTGATGTGAATAGGCATAGTTTACATAACCGATTCCCCAACGCGGAACATCGATGAAAGGCGAAGGATCGTTTTGCAGTTTTTGAGCTTCAGCCTCTACACCCAGCATGCGAATCAGCATGACAAGCCCTTCTAGACGAGTCGGCTTCCGATCCAATTCATAGCCCTTATTTGTACCGGCAAAAATGCCAAGTATATTCAAGCGATCCGCGTATTCCAAATGCGGGTCAGGGGATGCCTTCGCGATTGCGGCTTGAGGGAGCAGCGAGACGAAAAGACATAATGCAAGTAAAAATGAGCAAATAGTACTAGATCTAAAACGACGATTCATGAAAAAAATTCTCCTTTTTTTGAAGTGTACATACAATTTGGAACATTGCGGTAATACAGGTTCATATATCCTTATGTTATTGTTTATAGTGCGATTGATCAAGAAAAATTTACTAGATTTTTATGAGAAAGGAGAGAATAATAGAGAATAAAGAATTATTTTTAATAGGAGAAAAGAATTATTTAGGAAGAGGGTAAGAAAATTTAGACTGTGTAAAAAATCTCAACAAGTACTGGTACTGGTGCTGGTGCTCTCGCTCTAGAGCTAACTTTTATGGAACAAGCAATCACGCGCTAAAGCTTACTGTATTTCCTCAGCCTGTTGAAAAACGCTAACGGAACTTAGACACGCTATTGTATGGAAATCAGCTTATTCTAAAATCTAAAGGAACTGAGAAATTTTATTTACTCAAAATCACTACCTAAACGGGGAAAAGATCACCTATAGCGCTCCACTATTCCGTTACAGTTTTAAAACACCTTTTTATTACTAAATAGAGCCTCTCAGTTCCGTTACAATTCTAAACAGGTGACATTACGACTTTTGCTCTGTTATTTAACTTTTGCAACGAATCGACGACTTACCGCTTACTGCTTTAGGTCTGTTATCCAGGCTTAGTAAATGAGCATATAGAAAATATAAATTTTTTGTGCGAAATGTCACATTTTTATTGACATATGGGATAGTTGTTAGGTATGTTTTATTATGTAATGCGGACAATTGTCCGCAAGGCTTTTTATAAAAAAAGGAGTGGTACGTTTGAACGGCTCGAGTATGGAAGCGAAAGGGAATCTGGATTTAAGCAACATCAAAAGAGGACCGATAGTCGCTGCGCTTATTATTGGCGCATTTGTCTCAATTTTGAATGAGACGCTGTTGAATATCGCTTTTCCCAATTTGATGGAGTATTTCAGCATAACTGAAACATCGGTGCAATGGCTGGCTACAGCTTATATGCTTGTTGTCGGGATTCTTGTCCCTATAACTGCATTGCTGCAGCAGTGGTTTTCTACACGTCAAATGTTTCTTGGGGCAATGATCTTATTTCTTGCGGGTACGATAATTTGTGCGTTTGCTCCGATATTCGGAATACTTCTCACCGGGCGTATCGTTCAAGCATTGGGAACCGGTTTGATGATTCCTGTATTGATGAATACAATTCTGATTATTTTCCCTCCAGAAAAAAGAGGAGGAGCAATGGGCATGATTGGTCTTGTCATGATGTCCGCTCCAGCGATTGGTCCTACCTTGTCCGGATTGATTGTTGATTCACTTGGCTGGAGATGGCTGTTTTATCTAGTTATCCCATTAGCGGTAATCTCAATTGTATATGCGGCTTTATATTTGAAAAATGTAAGTGAACTGACTAAACCGAAAGTTGATATTATCTCCATCCTGCTATCCTGCATCGGCTTTGGCGGCATTGTGTATGGTTTCAGCAGAGCGGGAGAAGGCTCTTGGTCAGACCCTGAGGTTGTATGGTGTCTCGTTGCAGGCGGGATCAGCCTGTTCTTGTTTATATGGCGCCAGCTCGTCGTGAAGGAGCCTATGCTTGATCTGCGCGCTTTCCGCTATCCGATGTTCTCTCTCGTTACTGTGTTGATGCTTGTTCTGATGATGGCAATGTTTTCTACAATGATTATGCTGCCGCTATTTTTACAGAATGTGTTGCTGCTTTCCGCACTAAGCGCAGGGCTCGTTATGATGCCGGGAAGTATATTGAATGGTATAATGGCGCCGATCTCCGGTGTATTGTTTGATAAGTTTGGTCCGAGAGTACTTGTTATTCCTGGCTTGATCATTATGAGTGTATCGATCTGGTTATTCTCGGGTATTGAAGCAGGGTGGACGAATGGTTATGTCATTTTTCTTCACATCCTGATGATGATCGGAATCTCGCTGGTCATGATGCCAGCGCAAACAACAGGGCTCAATCAGCTGCCGCGTCATCTCTATCCGCATGGCACAGCGATCATGAGTACACTGCAGCAAGTTTCAGGTGCGATTGGCGTAGCGTTGTTCGTCAGCATCATGTCCTCCGGTATGAAAAAATATATGTCGACATCACCAGATCCGACGAATCCAGCTGAAGGCATACCTGCAATGATAGCTGGTCTCCACAGTGCGTTCCTAATCGGAGGAATTCTTTCGATTCTGGCTGTAATTATCGGCTTCTTCATTCGCAGAACAAAAGCACCTCAAGAGGAAGGCCAGAAGCAGCCGGTATAAATTTTCTTTACAAATAGGCTTATGGCTAACATGACGGTAAGGGAGGTGTAGTCCATGACATACGGAAAAGACATCGATGAAATTAGCTTGAAAATCCTGTCAACGGCTAACGCTTTGTTTATCCAACATGGAGTTGAAGATGTGTCTATGCATCAGGTAGCTAAGACGGCGGGCATTGGACAAGGCACGTTATATCGTCGTTATCCGAATAAGAGCAAGCTATGTTTCGCAATTATGAAAAGCAAGTTTGACTTTATTATGGCGGATATCGAGGATTACTTGCTGAACGAAAAAGACCGGCCGATTATGGAAAGAATGTTCACGCTAATCAAAAAAATCGTTGTTCTCATCCAAGAAGATATGGAGTGGCTCATGGCTGCCACCTGCTCGGAGCGATTGGAGGAGGCGAAAGAAAACTGCTATGAAGCGCCTCCGTTTACTTATATTGCTAATAAGATGAATGAACTGCTGGAGGAAGCAGCCCGCCACGGGGAATTAATTGACCTTGATCCAGCATTCGCCTCCAGAATGATCGCATCTTCATTTTCACCAATGCTGCTCTTGCATTTGCAAGATCTCGGATATTCTTCTACGCAGGTAGCGGAGGAATATTGCCATACATTCATCGCTCCATTGTTTAGTCATAAGCAAATATAGTGCGTAACGCCCGGCAACATGCTTGTTGCCGGGCGTTTTTTATTGACTCAATCTTTGGGTAGCATACAAGGATTGAGCTTGGTAGTTATAGGTAAAATGTATTAGAGAGATGCATGTCTAATGTTTCTTGAAATACATATTTCTCCAATGTAACATTTAGATAGAGTAGAAAGTCACCTATACAAAACGGAAAGAAGGATGACAACATGGGAATATACGGATATTACTTTGCTATTGACGACAAACTGGTACAGCAAATCGATGTAGGTGAAATTGCATTGGAGAATTTGAACATAGCCGATTATCCCGGACTCGACATTGATAGATCGTGGGAGGCGATTCATTACTTGCTTTGCGGAGATATTTCCGATGGAGAGCCACCTCTTGGCTATGTCGTCCCGATGACGTCAGACAAAGGCATCGATTTCGGCTCATTCGGGGCATTTATCTTGCGCGCCGAGCAAGTTGCAGCAGCGCTTCAGGCTATGTCTGAACTGGATGAGGCACAGCTCCGCATGCGGTATGATTTCCCTGTTATGGCCAAGGAAGAGGTGTATCCTCTTGAGCCTGACTCTGTTTCCGATGAAGATGAGGACCCGTTCTTTGACTATCTGCTACAGCATTTTAATGAAATCCGGCGTTTCTACAGTCAAGCTGCAGCCGAAGGCAAAGGTCTTGTTTTCTATCTTTTCTGATCTTCATCTATTTTTATATTTTTTAATGGTAGACACGACATCCTTTAAGGAGGCTATATCTTGCCAAAGTTAATCGGAGCTGCTGCAGTTATTTTAGACTCTGAAGGAAAAGTATTGCTTGTAAAGCATAGCTATGGCAAAAACAATTGGGATCTGCCTGGCGGGAAAGGTGAAGACAGTGAATCAGCAGAGGAAACCGCAATAAGAGAGGTATTTGAAGAAGTGGGATTAGAAGTCATAATTCAAGAATTGACCGGTGTATACTATGAACCGAACTATGATATGCATCATTTTGCTTTCATTGCGAAAATCATTAATAACCAACTACCCCAACCAAGCTCACCTGAAATTTTAGAATGCAAATTCTATTCAAGAGATGAACTTCCTAAGCCGATTAGCGATTTCACATGCAAACGCATCAACGATGCGTTAAATCAAGATAGGAAGCAGTTGTTCCATACGGTGGGTCCGAGGCAGTGGTTTGAAGCATAAGTATTTTATGTTATACAGTCTTATAACAAAAAATAATTAGTCTGGTTTATATTTAACGTGTCTAATCTTCTGTGACAGCGAATTTATAGTCGTTTACTTAAATATCAAAATCTGATGCTAATAAATATGATTAAGCCGGAAGTGGGCAATGCTGAGCTCAAATTCAGCGATATGGACAAGGTTGGCGAATGGGCGGAACAAGCGCTTGCACAAGCTGTTCATTTAGGTATCGAACATTCCGGCCGGATAAGCAGATTACACGTGTGGAAATGGCAGTTATACTTGCAAGAGCTCTTGATCTGGACCTTGATATGCTCAGAACAACTAACTTTAATGATGATGCAGCTATTCCGCAATGGGCGAAGGAAGCAGTAGAAGCGCTTCGCGAGAAAGGCATCTTAAGCGGTAAAAGCGATAATAATTATGCGCCTGATCAAGTTGCTACACGAGCAGAAGTCGCGGCAGTGTTACTACGAATTTTAATACAGCAGAAAAGTTTACTTTAAATGAATGAAATCTTCAGTGTTGCAAATAACTTTTATCAGGTGGATAATTGTGGTATCAGAGTGTAAGGAGTGATGTTTTATGGAAAAAAATCCAAGCGCTAATAGGGCAAATCATATTCAGGGGATAACATATAAAATAGCCCTTTAAACTATGTGATTCCCCAAAATTAAGGGGACGATTTAATGAATCAATTGCCGGTAAGGCACATAATTGACAATGTTTCGTTTGATCTTCAGGAGCAGCACGATTTTACATGGCTTCAATCACTTGGAACCGTTTTTTGCGTGTTTGATCAGCAAGATTCCGGAAATATCAGCTTTGGAATAGAAAACAACGGCATTAAGCATTTTGTTAAATATGCGGGTTGCAGACCATTAGCGTTTTCTGGCGAACCTATTGACGCGATTTCAAGATTATCGACTGCCATTCCGTTATATAAGACCTTGAAACATCCTTATTTAATTAATCTCATTAATCATTTTGAACCAAATAATGGCTATGCCGCTATATTTGAGTGGTTTAAAGGAGAATGTCTGCATTCACACTGGTTGTTTGCAGGTAAAGCTAAACAGACGCATCCTGAGTCGCCATTCTACAAATTTAAACAGTTATCCGTTGAAAAAAGACTGCAAGCACTTAATACCATATATGAATTTCACAAATTTGTTGAGTCACAAGGGTACGTAGCAGTTGATTTTTATGATGGCAGTATTCTGTATGATTTTTCAACGGATGTAACCAAGATCTGTGATATCGATTTTTATAGGCCAGCTCCTTCTGTAAATGATATGGGAGAGAATTTTTGGGGAGCAAGACGTTTTAAATCTCCAGAAGAATTTATATTAGGTGCACCTATTGATGCGAAAACAAATGTTTTTACAATGGGGGCAATTGCATTTGGGCTGCTTGGAGGCGAAATGGATCATTCGTTTTCAAAATGGGAAGCGAATAAATCACTTTATGAAGTTGCTTTGCGTGCAGTTAGTAAGGAACGAGAACGACGCTATATAACTGTCAGTGAATTCAAAAAGGCTTGGGATTCGAAAAAGTGATATATACGAAGTACAAATTCTTCTCATCTGTTAATAGAAAATTTTAGAGGACAGTGCTTATTATCCTTTAAGTCCGGTGCTACACCGGACTTTTAGTGGTCTTCATAAATACGGTTCATGATTGTCGCCTAAACGCTGCCTGCTGAATATATCTGAAATATAAGATGATTCAAGAGAGGATGTTGGCCGTGCAAACTGTTCCTCATGATCTCATTCAGGGAAGGATTGCCTATACGTCGGATATCGGCGGAACGTTTGACATTTGGTTGTACCGACCGCTGGAAGGTCAAATTTTTCAACTATCAAAGGGGCTTGGTGCAGAATTTTCCGTCCCCTATTGGTCTTCGGACAATAGAAGAATCGCTTTCATCGGCAATGGCAACGTGGTAAACCTGCTGGATACTGTCACTCTGGCCGTTGCAAGGATTGACCAAATTGAACCCTATACGCTGCTGGATTGGTCTCCGGACAGCCGGTATCTTGCGTATGTTAAAAACGCGCAGATTACCGTTTATGATACCTTCACACATTACAGCTACGCTATCCATGAGCCGGGTGCTAGCGATGTGCAATGGTTCCCTTCAGGTAAGGAGCTTCTGTTTGCAGCCCCGGATTTTTCGGGAAATACCCAGCTTTTTCGCGTCCGTGCCGATGGCACAGAACGGAGACAAATCACACAAAATACGGACGGACCGTTACATGACATTCGCATTTCACCGGACGGAACCTTTGCACTCTATACGTACCCTGGTGTAAGCATCTCCATCATTTCTACGGTGAATTTGACTTCAGGCACCATCTATACGCTTGAAGGCGGACCTCAAGCCAAAAACTATTTTCCTGTATGGTCTTCTGACTCCCGGAGCATCGCCTACAGCGCAACCGCCTATAAAGAGCCGAACTATTATTCACTCATCCAAATTGATAGCCGTACCGGTCAGAATCAAAAAACATTGGCATCTTCCGATTGTTTCGCTACTCCCGTCAGCTGGTCTCCAGATGGTGCGAAAATTGCTTTTTTATCGGGTTGTGAAGGTACAGGAAGTGCAAATCAGCTAAGTATTGTCGATATTATGGGACAGATACCAGTGAACGCCATTCGTACAGGCAGGATTACTGCCCTGCAGTGGTCTCCGCCAATCAGATTCGTAACTGCCACACCCTAAACTTAAAGTAACTACACTGTACTTTGCAAAGAAACAGCCGTAGTAAGTCTGAACTAACGCTTATTACGGCAGTAACTTTGCTAAGAGTTTTAATACTGTATTATCAGACTGTGGAAATTACACCGCTGAACATAATTGACAATGTTATCATCAACCCAAGAAGGCAATGGAACGTTTTACTTTTCTTGCGAAATCAACAGGATTATCAATTGACTCCCAATGGACATACATCAGGCGAGGTTTCTCAAACAACCAGTGATTATGAACTGCGGTGACTTTAATCCCGTTCTTGCGGAGATTTGACAGCAATCGGTTGACTTGGCTTTGAAATAAAGCTGTTTCCCCCAGACAGAGCGCTCGTCCCGATTTGTCCAACGATTCAAACGAAAAAAGTTGATAGCGAACTAAAGGAGAGGTGGTACGTCGTCCTAAAATTGTTGCGTTTATTATTCTATTTCGACTAACAAAACAAACTGGACCAGCAGTTATTTCATGTTCAGTTCCACCTAAAATGGAAGAAAATTGATTACATAACCTTTTAAATCTAGGACTCGCATTTACTCGTGCCGCCATAAGAAATCATCCTTTCATGATAGAAAAATAAATTCGCTTTGCTCAAAAATCAACCCAAAAATGAAATAGATTCTTTTGTTCTTCTTGCAAATACAATTGGGTCCATGATGGCTTCCCAGTGCATATACATTAAGCGGGGCCTTTCTTTTAGCCAGTGATTATGAACGGCTGTCACTTTTATGCCGCGTTTACGGAGATTTGAAATCAATCGATTCACTTGATTTTGGTGTACTGCTGTCTCACCCAAACAAAGCGCACGGCCTGAGCTATCAAGAGATTCGAACGAGAACATTTGCATTTGAACTAAAGGCGAACGTGTTCTTCTTCCTAATATTGTCTCCCTTAAATTTGTCATTCGCGTAACAAAACAAACCGGACCCGCTTCAATCTCCGATTCACCACCCAGGATGTTACCGAATTGAGTACAAAGTCTTTTAAATCTAGGACTTACTTTCATCATTCTTTGTGTCATAGATTGCTCCTCCTTTTTTGGCTTTCTAAATAGATTATGATCTTTGTAGAAAAATGTTTTAGGCGATTCAATTAATGTCACTAAAAACTATCCATTTAGTTCACCCTCTAAACTGGGGCTATTACAACTCATAGCACCCTTGGAAAAGAAGGAGTTTTTGATTCATTCAATAATAAAGGAAAGGAGTAAGTGTATCAGAGATATTATGGTATAATATAGGAATTCCAAGGAAGTGTTTTTCATCAAGGATTGCATCTTGGTGCAGTTCTGTCTATTAAGAGACAATTGGCCAGTGAAGCATGATATATATAAGAGAACTTTGTAAAGGTGTGTTGAACGGTGATTACTATATACGAGGAACAGCGTAAAGGAGCCATAGCGGATACAATTGAGCATTCTCACGCATCGCTAGAAAAGTGTCTCGAGGTCATCGGGCGGATGGACGGTGTCACGTACAGTCAGGTGACCGTTCAGTACATGGGTAAGATGTTTATGGTTGGCGGCGGCAATCAAGAGTTCATCGTTACAGTCGAGTCAAGTGCCGCTATTCATAACCTTGTCAACTCAATGGAGGAAGAAGATGAGTTCGTTGAGATTACTGTAGGCGGACAGGCCTGTGAATTTCCCCAGAAGTACATTGTCAGTCTTGAGAAAGTTGAGTCTGCGCTCCGACAACTATTAATTGATACACCTACCGAATTGCATTGGGAGATGATTGAAAAATAGTAGATCAAACTGTTTTGCATCATTATCTTAATTTCGGGGGAGATGAAGGGATGGAGCAGTCTCGGCAAGCAAGAAATGTAGCAATTTTCATTTACGAAAATGTTGAGCCATTAGATTTCGTGGGACCTTTTGAAGTCTTTATTTCTGGAAGTAATCGCGGAAAAGACTTTAAAGTTTACACTGTTGCGGAAAATGATTGTCCTGTAAAAGCATTGGGAGATCTGAGCATTATTCCAGCTTATACGATTGCTGCATGCCCTAAGCCCGACATTTTAGTTGTTCCCGGAGGTTGGGGAAGCAGAAAAGAAATGTTGAACGAAACGATTACAACATGGATTAGAGAAATATCGAATGATGTCGAAATTCTTCTATCAGTTTGTACAGGGGCTTTAATCCTAGCAAATGCAAATCTGCTAGATGGATTAAAAGTGACAACAAACCGTTCGGCGATACATGAACTGCGGAGCATCGTATCAGATGCAACGGAAATTTTAGAGGAAGTTCGATATGTTGATAATGGGAAAATCATATTATCCGCTGGAGTATCAGCTGGTATGGATGCCTCTTTATATGTCATAGAAAAGTTGTTGGGTGAAAATAGAGCGGCAAATTCTGCAAATATTATGGAGTATGATTGGAGAAGAAAGTAATATCGGTTTTATTTATGATCAAACAAATAGTTAACTAAATTTAAGATCGCTTTGTACTGCTATTCAGTGATAACAGTCAGTCAAATTGAAGAAATATGGTATAATTTCTGAAACGCATTTGTAGGAGAGTGGAGAAGTGAAGAAACACAGCTCTTTTTTTGATTTAAGTACAAATGAATTAAACGAACTCTATCAAGAATTACATGAAAAATATAATAAGTATAAGGAAATGAATCTGAAATTAGATATGTCTAGGGGTAAACCTTGTCCAGAGCAGCTCGAGCTTTCTATGGAAATGCTGGATATGCTGAAATCTGAGGATCAGTTAAAAGCTGGGGATAACACAGACTGCCGAAATTATGGGGGAGTTGATGGAATTCTCGAAGCGAAGGAATTGTTTTCACAAATGCTTGGCGTGAGTACAAAGGAAATGATTATAGGTGGTAATTCAAGCTTGAATATGATGCACGATACTATATCGAGAGCGATGCTTCTTGGTGTCGGTGCAGATGAATTGCCATGGGGAAGGCTCCCCAAAGTTAAATTTCTTTGCCCAAGTCCCGGTTATGACAGGCATTTTGCGATATGCGAGCTTTTGAACATTGAAATGGTAACAATAGATATGAATCAAGATGGTCCGGATATGGATATCGTTGAAAAGCTTGTAAGTGAAGATGATTCTATTAAAGGGATATGGTGCGTTCCTAAATATAGCAATCCTGATGGCATTACATACTCGGATGAAGTAGTTGACAGGCTGGCCCGTATGAAGACAAAAGCAAAGGATTTCCGAATTTTTTGGGACGATGCTTATACTGTTCATCATTTGTCGGATAAGCCTGATCAGTTGAAAAATATTTTAATAACTTGCAAATCAGCAGGAAACCCTGATCGGGTTTATATGTTCAGCTCAACTTCCAAAATTACGTTTCCTGGTTCAGGCGTCGCGATGCTGGCATCCAGCGAATATAATGTGAATGTAATAAAAAAACAGCTTGGAGTTCAAACAATTGGTCCTGATAAGATAAACCAGCTTCGGCATGTTCTTTTTTTGAAAAATATGGATAACGTAAAAATTCATATGAGGAAACAAGCGGCAATTATTAAACCAAAATTTGATCTGGTTTTGAATCATCTTGAGACAGATTTAGGCGACAAAAATATTGCCATGTGGAATAAGCCAAATGGCGGCTATTTCATTAGTCTTAATACGATGGACGGTTGTGCTAAAGAAATAGTAAATATGGCTGGAAAAATTGGCGTCACATTAACGAACGCAGGTGCTACATATCCTTATGGAAAAGATCCCAGAGATAGGAATATACGAATAGCTCCTACATTCCCTTCAATTCGCGAACTCAAAACAGCAATTGAGGTATTAAGTGTCTGTATTCAATTAACTAGTATACAAAAGATTTTGGCTGACAGGGATTAAAGCGTTGAGAAATAGACGGCGGTCTCATTCAATAGGTTATTAAAAAAAGATGACCTTGTCGAATATAAAAGGTCATCTTTTCTAATATTAATTCCAAATTCAATTGTTAAAATCGTCCATAATCCAGCTAAGTGTTCTGCTCTGACAGAGAGTACTAAAAAGGCATTGAACGAGAAATAACGCTGTGATATAATCAATAGCGGTATTGACATATTAATATGAAATTGTATTTATCATTACTCCTAATTTGATTATACATCTGGAATATTGATTTGTCAATACTCTCTTTTACTTGGAAAACAGAATAAGGAGAGTGGGGAAATGGAAAACAACGATTGGCGACTAGAACAGGAGCGACTGGAAAAAATCAAAAATAAACTGCGAACGAGAATTGCCAAGCTGGAGCCGGGGGTTGCCGGATTATGGGATCAGGCTACAGAAATTCGCAGGCGGTTTTGGGAAGAAGTGACGATAAACACAAGCACAGATGAAGATTTCGAAGAAACTTTTCACACGATTAACCAGCAGTCCGCTTTATTGGCTGAAAGAGAACGTGGACATAAACTGTTGGCACAGCAATGGAAAAACTTAAAACGTTTACTGCCATCCCCTTATTTCGGGCGAATCGACTTTCAAGAGGATGGACTGGACCTCGATGAACAGATCTATATCGGAGTATCTTCTTTCATAGAAGAAGATGGCTTGAACTTTCTCATCTATGACTGGCGAACGCCAATTGCAAGTTTGTATTACGATTGTTCTCCTGGATTGGCGTCATATATCACGCCTGCAGGACAAATCGAAGGGAAGATGAAGCTAAAACGGCAATTTCAGATTCGAAACGGACAAATTCTCAATATGTTTGACGCAAGCGATACGATTGGAGACGAAATTCTGCAGCAAATGCTTGGGAAAAGCGCCAATTCACAAATGAAGAGCATCGTGGCAACGATCCAAAAGGAACAAAACACCATTATACGAAATGACAAAAGCCGGATGCTTATTGTACAAGGAGCGGCAGGCAGCGGCAAAACTTCCGTAGCATTACAGCGTGTGGCATATTTGCTGTATAAACACAGACAAACGATAAAAGCCGATCAAATCGTTCTTTTTTCGCCGAATCCGATATTTTCCAGTTATATCTCCTCTGTCCTTCCCGAACTCGGTGAAGAAAATATGCAGCAGACGACTTTTCAAGAATATCTCGATTATTGGTTAGGCTTCTCGCTACGGCCAGAGGACCCTTTCGATCAAATTGAATATGTACTCACTGCACAAGGAGAATCCGGATATGAAGCTCGTCTTCAAGGAATCGAATATAAATCTTCTGAAGCATTCTTGCAAGCTTTACAGAACTATGGAAAGTGGCTGGGAAAGGAAGGCATGCGATTTAACAGTATCCGGTTTAGAGAACGTGATTTAATTACCGCAGAACGAATGGAAGAGAAGTTTTATAGTTATAACCGTTCACTGCCGTTGTACAATCGAATTGCCCTATTGCAAGAATGGCTTCTGGAACAACTAGCAGCACTGGAGCGCTCGGAACGGAATGCGCTTTGGGTAGAGAAAGAGTTGGATTATCTGGATATTGAACAGTATGCGGAAGTCTTTGGAATGCTGCATAAGGATAGAGAGGTATTTGACGTTGCTGAACAATACGCCATAGTTCGCGAGAAAATGACCAATAAGCGCAGGGAGGATGAAGGCGACTTTCAATTCGCTCAGAAAGAGGAAGAACTGCTTCGTCGCAGGATTGTGAAAGATTACTTTAAACCGCTGAGAAAAATAGTGAAGAAGTTCTCTTTTGTAGATACGAAAGGCATATACAGTCAATTGTTTACGGTAGAAGCCTTTTATCGGGAGAAGACGAAAGAAAATTCCGTCCCTTCGTTGTGGGCGGAAATATGTATGCAAACCAAAGAGGCTATGCTGCGTAACGAGTTATTCTACGAGGATGCTACGCCATATTTGTATTTAAAGGAGCTAATTGAAGGTGCTCGTGTAAACACAGCAATACGATATGTTTTTGTTGATGAAGGGCAGGATTATTCACCGTTTCAATACGAATATCTAAAAAAACTGTTCCCGCGCGCCCGGATGACGGTACTCGGTGATTTCGGGCAAGCCATTTTTAGGCAGTCCACAAATTTGGACTCATCTAATTCACAGCTGATCAGTCTATTTGGTCAAGCAGAAACAAGCGTTTTTCGCCTGTTACGCAGTTATCGTTCAACTAAAGAGATTGTCGAATTTACGAAGTCAATGCTCCCGGGCGGGGAAGAAATTGTACCCTTTGAAAGAAGGGGCAGAAAACCAATTCTCACGAGACTGAATAACGAAGAAAAGCGTAATGCGCAAATACTGGCAGATATTGCGAAGCTGAGAGCCGAGGGCTTTGAATCCATCGCCATTATTACAAAAAGCGCTTCAGAAAATCGTGAGGTCTATAACTCATTAAAAACTTTCGAAAGAGAAGATTTGCAGTTTATTACAAAGGAAACGTTAGGCTTTAAGAAAGGAGTGGTGATCATTCCTGTGTACCTTGCGAAAGGTGTCGAGTTCGATGCAGTTTTGGTTTATGATGCATCGTCCAAAACTTATGGGCAGGACAACGAGCTCAAGCTTCTATATACCTCATGCACGCGAGCCATGCATCGGCTTCAATTATATACGACGAGCGATTGGTCGCCATTCTTGCAGACATTGCCAGCGTATTCGTACGAGAAATCATCCTTATGACAGACGGAACGAGAGCGATGACGACGCAATAAGCCGCATAAATATGCGGTGGGTTGATGATATAACCCCTTCCTTTGTTATTATAGGATGGGGTTTTATTGCTATTGTGACGTACCGTTGCTTAATTGAGGCTAAAAAACGCTACAGTGCGCCAGCTTCGTCAACGATTGCTTGTGCTTTGTCGAAGTCATCTTCCGCCACAATGGCTGTCAATAGAATGTCTCTGCCGCTAACCATATTCTCTCTTTCCCCAGAGCTCATTCCGCTAGCGCTGACACTTGCGGCTGCTAATATACCTGCATCACGGTTTATAAAATCACCTCCCAGCGTTAGATCTCCGAGACTGCGGAAATCACCGGATATGGGATTCATGATTCCTTCGACCCCATCGCCGGGATAGCCATCAAAACGGTCGATTGAGGAATCGATTAGATGCAGACTTTTTAATTTATCCAACGCCTGTTCAGCTTGCTCTGGAGTCTTGAAGTAAGCTAGGATAGCTTTTTCTTTCATCATTATAGCCTCCTTTTTTGATTTACCTAGCTAGTTTGACCTAGAAGAATGCCGGCTATTCAAGTCATTAGATTTATTAGAACAAACACAGCATCAAATTAAGGATTTGCTCGAATTATAAATTTAAAATTATCTATTAGCGATGTGAAATTAACAATTCATCGTACAAAAATAGAAATGAAATTTTTACTGCAAGAAGCAAAGCTGCCGTATTGATTATGATTTCATTTATTTGCTATAGTAGATACCCTGCCTAGATAAATTCCAATCTGTGCATATAAACAGATTGTGTGGACAAAATATTTTTAGCTAACTGCAGCTAAGGACGTTGTTAGTAAAAATATTTGTATATCTAGAAGGGGAGGAATCAATAAATGTCGAATAAAAAGAGCTATTATGCATTCGAGGATCATTCTGGCACCATAATTGAATTTCAAGCTACCAGTTTACAACAGGCTATGCTGATTAAAAAGAAACGGGCTCATGAACTTGGGATTCCTAAAGAGGCATTCGAGCTTACGAGCATTCGCAAGAAACCAACCCAGAGCGCATAGCCTTAAAGCATAATTGTGTCGACATTTAAAAGAAAAGACAACAACATTTTCTCTTTAGAAACGCGTAACTACGCGTTTTTTATTTAGATTTAAAGGAGCTGGAAGATGACAGAATTTTGGGAAGCAAGCTTTATAGAAAATCAATTGATGTGGGGATTTGAACCTTCCGATTCAGCAATTGTGACAAAGGACTTTTTTGTTGAGCAGAAGGTTAAAAATATATTGATACCTGGTATTGGATATGGCAGAAATGCAAAGGTGTTTATTGACAACGGCATAAAAGTAACAGGGATAGAGATTTCAAAAACAGCGATTGATTTGGCAAAACAGAAAGGGCTAACTATTAGTATTTTTCATGGTTCAGTCACTGATATGCCATTTGATAACAATCTTTATGACGGTATATTTTGTTATGCACTAATTCATTTATTAAATAAACAGGACAGAGAAAAGTTTATTGAAGATTGCTATAATCAGTTGAAGCCAAACGGATATATGATTTTTACTACTATCTCAACAAATGCCCCAATGTTCGGGAAAGGCAGGCAACTCGGCAATAACTATTTCGAGATCATGGAAGGAGTAAAAATGTTTTTTTACGATTCTGACTCGATAAGAGAAGAGTTTGGAAAATACGGATTAATAGAATTCTCAGAAATTGTTGAGCCGCATAAGAACATGGAAAACAAACCTCCGTTTACATTCAACATAATAAAATGCAGAAAGATAACAAATGATTACCAATCAAACCTTGACTGACTTCACGCGATCAAGGTTTTTTCTTTGGATGGGGATACCTGTTGCCAGTTGACACTTATATTCGACAATGTATATAATAGCCATAAGAACATATGAACAATTGCTCATATATTAAAATGAAAGGGGAGGGCATTATATGTCTGGACACAACCACGGGCACAATCACGATCATGGACACAATCATGCTCACACTAATAACAAAAAAATACTTCTGATCTCATTCATCATCATTACATTCTATATGATTATAGAAGCTGTTGGAGGATTCATTACGAATAGCCTGGCTTTGCTTTCCGATGCGGGACACATGCTGTCTGACTCCATTGCTTTAGGTATTGCGATGATGGCATTCACTTTCGGAGAAAAAGCGGTGAATATGGGAAAAACGTATGGTTACAGACGTTTTGAAATTTTAGCAGCTACCCTTAACGGCATCACATTAATTGGGATCTCCGTCTACATTTTTTACGAAGCGATAGATCGTTTTTCAAACCCGCCGGAGGTCGCTACAACAGGTATGCTAGTTATTAGCTCTATTGGTCTGCTTGTTAACGTACTGGTCGCATGGATTATGATGCGTGGAAGTGATACTGAGCATAACTTAAATATGCGTGGCGCTTACTTGCACGTAATTAGCGATATGCTGGGTTCTGTTGGCGCAATTGCTGCTGCTTTACTAATGATGTTCTTTGGCTGGGGATGGGCAGACCCGCTTGCTAGCGTTATTGTCGCAGCGCTTGTTTTGCGCAGCGGTTACTACGTCACAAAATCATCTTTGCATGTCTTGATGGAAGGCGCACCGAAAAGCATAAATTTAAATGAAATTGTTAATATGATGCAGCAAGTAGAAGGGGTGAACGGAGTCCACGATGTCCATATTTGGTCAATTACAAGCAGTCTAAATGCACTTACAGCTCATATAGTAGTCGAAGGAAACAAAACCGTTCATGAAGCAGAAGCAATCCTGCGAAAAATTGAACATCTTTTAGAGCATGAGGGAATTCAGCATGTGACTTTGCAAATGGAATCGGAAGAGCATATTCATGAAAATTCGATACTTTGTTCTATCAAAGCTAGTTCGGCGGCCGCACATGCTCATCATCACCATTGATTGTAAGCTCAACAATATCCAAACGATTTGACTATAGATATTGCGTATAGTATTATGAAGTCATTATTACTTAGGAGAGATGTTGATGTCGGCGGTAGTTCTTAACTAACCAAATTCCATAATTTGAAGTTTTCAACAGTCCATATGACCAATTGCTGAAATGGCAAGGTTTATTTTTTATGGGCATATTGAATGCTTCGGAATTAGTTAAGAACAACGGATATTAATCAGGGCCTTAGTACTGCCTTTTTTATGCACCCACAATCCGTGCTGTGTTCAGCTCGGATTTTTTTGTTTCTTTGTGGTGTTTATCTTGGCAGGTCAAAAAAGGGCAGGGATGACGTATGTTCATTCCTGCCCTTTTTGTATTTTCAAAAAAAACGGGAGGGATTAAGTGAATTACATTGAACAAGCTAGTAAACATATTCGTCTGCAAGAAGGGATACAGGCTATTGAGCAGTTGCTCCTCGAATGTTATTTGAAACCCGGAATTTCAACGAAAGAATTGGCACGCAAAACACTGCTTCCGACTCCAGTGGCTGCGGCAATAAAACGGGAATTGATTAAAGCAGGCGCACTTCTGCAGGACCGCGGAGTCCGCTGTACAAAAGGCGGACTTACATGGGTTGAGCGGAAATGGGGATACCGCGGTTTGGATCATTCCCTATACCACGAATTGTTTGATGAAACAAAATGGATGGAGAGTATCAAAGATGTGTTGATTATATTGGAGGAACTTTTATTGCTTAGACCGTCAGCGGATGTTCAGATTGATCAATCCAAATGTACGCCGGAAACTAGCCTGCGCCGGGCTATCCTTTGTTTGAAGCAGCATGCATTGATAGGTAAGAAGATTTTATGTGTTGGAGACGATGACATGGTAAGTGTGTCTATTGGTCTGCTGCTGCAGCGATTATTTCCAGATGGCGGGCACACCGTTACGCATGTGGATGTTCTTGATATCGACCCAAGGTACTTAAGTTACATCGAAAAGATTGCAAATGAGCGAAAACTGCCAATTGTATGCCACCGGCTTGATTTGAGGGAGCCTCTTCCAGAAAATCTGCACAAACAGTATGATTGTTTCTTTACGGACCCGCCCTATACACTTCAGGGTATGAGTTTATTCGTATCGCGAGGTATACAGGCGTTAAAGAGGGAAAAGGGACTGCCGATCTTTCTGTCTTTTGCACATAAATCACCACCGCTGATGCTTGCTATGCAGCGTGAATTTGTCTGCATGGGACTGACTGTAAGCGCTAATTTCCCTCAATTCAACACGTACGAAGGCGCAGAAATGATCGCCAATAGGAGCCAGATGTTCATTTTACGGACAACGGATCAATCGAAACCGGAATATCCGGAGAAATTCACGGACGCCTTGTATACAGGCGAGGTGAAACGAACGCTGCGCACTTACCGATGCAAACAATGCTCAAAAGATGTGTATGTCGGAATGAATGGAGAGTTTGTAACCATAGAGCAGCTTAAAAATGAAGGATGCACAGGCTGCGGGTATGACAGGTTTGAGATGGTCGATAAAAGACAGGTAACTGCAGATAGGTATGATAAGAGCAACTTACCTATGAACTCAACAGCGGATGCAAGGAATGATGTATAATACTAGTAGAAAATGGAGAAGGATTTGTAGCAATACAAGCTACTATCTATTTATAGTAAACTTTTAGGAGGGGATCATGTTTGCAGCAGTACTTTAATGATTTAATTAAACAAGATATAAAGCCGTTTCTTTCCAAGTATGGCTTCGCAAAGAAAAATTTGAATTTCAGTAAAACAACAGAAAACCTCATTTACATGTTCAATTTCCAAAAATCCTCTGGCAATTCGGCGGACCATGTCATGTTTTATGTAAACTGCGGTATTTACGCAGTGGAGCTGGCTCAGATTCAATCTAGAGAGATTCTGACAGCACCCCAAGAAGTGGATTGTCACTTCAGAGCAAGAATGGAGGAAATCGCCCAATCTGTTCCGGACCGATTTTCGATTACCCCTGATATGAATAGGGATGATTTAAGAAAATCGCTGCTTAACGGGTTGGAAGAGGTTATTCATTTCTTTGAAAGTATGAACAGTGCCAGATCCATTGTTGATTATTACATTTCAGGGCCATTTTTACATTTGAGTGAAGAGTGCATTCATATGCTGTTGCAATCCAATGATATACAAGCTGCTAAACAATATTTGAAGGCATTGCAGGAGAAACACGGAACAGAAAGACGATGGAGCATATTCGAAAATAAATACAAGGTTATCTTCAGTAAGTATGGAGTCGAATTTGAAGCAGGATAATCCACTTGTTGCCTATTGTTGCAGTTGCATTTGCTTATGATCAATAATAAAATAAGATTGGATAATGAACAATATTTGAAAGGAGTGGAAATATGAGGATTCATCTAGAGGAACCCATCTCACTTTCATATTTCCATTTCATCGAAACACTAAGGCACACATTGCTTTAGTGTTTTTTATTTTTGGAGGTGTAATTGATGATCAGGTATAAAAGAGTGCTTATTAAGCTTAGCGGAGCAGCCGTCGCAGGAGAAACAGGATCAGGATTTGAACCCCGAAGATTAGATCAAATTGCAAATGAAATAATATCTGTAGTCAACCTTGGAGTCGAGGTGTCATTGGTTATTGGCGGCGGTAATATTTTTCGTGGAAATATGGCGGAAGATTGGGGGATTGAAAGAGCAGAGGCAGACAATATTGGAACACTTGCAACAGTCATTAACAGCCTGATGCTTAGAGGGGTTCTTAAAGCAAAAACAAGCAATGAAGTTCGGGTTATGACGGCAATACCTATTACATCTGTTGCCGAACCATATATTAGACTAAGGGCAATACATCATTTGGAAAAAGGCCACATTGTAATTTTTGCCGGCGGTAACGGGCAACCCTATGTCACAACAGATTATCCTTCCGTCCAAAGAGCAATTGAAGTTAATTGCAATGCAATTCTTGTTGCAAAACACGGTGTTAACGGCGTCCTCAATGCAGATCCAAAGTTCGATAAGGATGCAAGGTTGTTTAAATCCCTGCATTACGACGATGTTTTGAAAAATAACTTGAAAGTAATGGATCAATCTGCTTTCATTTTAGCCAGAGACTATAATCTGCCCATGCATGTGTTTAATTTTGATAAACAAGGATCGATGAAGGAAATATGCGAAGGCAAAAATAATGGTACCATTATTAGCAGTGAATCGGTTATGGAGATAATGAACTCTTAATTGAGTTAATGGACGTAGATATGAGCCTTATATTGTCTAATATATACAGCTTCGATATACTGATTTCAATGGTATAGTTCCGATATTCACTGAGCCGAAGAGATCGGTTGGGCGGAACTACTGTAAAATGATAATGGATTAAGCAAAGGAGAGAGGCATATGTCAAAATCAACGGAATATTCGGAATCGGGGAACCCGATTTATCGCTATGAAGATAGACAACAGGAATGGCGGGCTCCAGAGTATGGGGAAGAAGGATGGGTTGAAAAAATTGAAGAGCACGTTCAACAGTTTATAGGGGAAATCGATTCTGTTTATCACGAAATTATATCAGATGTCGTTCATATCGACGTCCACGTTATTAAACCGACTCCCGAACGCAATTATTACACGTTAATTACAACAGGCATGAGCTTTATGCCCATGAACACACCTGAAGGAGTGGAAGGCTGCGATTACGCTGAATTGATGATCTGCTTGCCGCCGGATTGGCCGATTACGCAGGAACATTTAGAAAATCCGGATCACTATTGGCCTATTCGATGGTTGAAAATGTTAGCCCGGTTTCCTCATGACTACGACACTTGGCTAGGCTGGGGTCATACGATGCCTAATGGAGATCCGGCTGAGCCGCTGTCGCAGCAAACTGGAATGAGCGGAATTATTCTGCTGCCTCCTATTGACGTAGACGAAGATTTTCTTACGCTGGATATGGAGGATGGGCGGACCGTAGATTTCTATGCCATTGTCCCGCTCTATTCGGAGGAGTTGGACTTTAAGTTAAAGTATGGCAGCGAACCGCTGCTTGATAAGTTTGACGAATACGGTATTAACGAGATCATCGATTTGGACCGGCACAATACCTGTAAAACTGACTAGAAATTTTGATAGTAAAACGACACCAAAAGAGAGGTTAGCGTTATCCTCTCTTTTGGTGTTTAACGATGCTAGACATTTAATTATTAAAACACATTGCGTACTAATCCTCCATCTATTCGTAAGGCGGAACCATTGATAGCAGAGGAAAGAGAACTGCTTAAGAAGGTGACAAGATGTGCTATTTCTTCTGGCCGAATAAGCCTTTGAATAATGGAAGTTGGCCGATTCTCTGTCATAAATCGCTTTTCAGCTTCTTCGATTGTCAATTCTTCATTAGGATACAAGCTATTTAACATTTTTTCTACGCCTTCAGTTAGAGTAGAACCAGGCATAATCGTATTAACGGTCACATTTGTTCCTTTGGTCAGCTCCGCTAAACTGCGGGAAAGTGAAAGCTGCATCGTTTTAGTTGCACTATAATGAGCCATTTCTTGAGATGGCATAATCGCTGCTTCGCTAGCGATAAAGATAACTCTGCCTTCATTTTTCCGAATCATTTGTTTTAAGTATTGGCGAGTAAGTCGAACACCACTCATGATATTTACTTCAAACATCTTAAACCAATCTTCATCCGGGATGTCAAAATATTGTACAGGCTCAAAAATTCCCAGATTGTTAACAAGAATATCTATTTCAAAGTACTCCTCAATAACCTTTTGACAACCTTGCACAGTTCCCAGATCAGCGACAACGGGGTGAAGGACAGCAGTTGGATGTTTTTCATGAATTTCTATTACAGTCTCATTCACTTTTTCTTCGCGGCGTCCATTAATAAGCACAGTGGCACCTTCGGCCGCTAATGACATGGCGATTGCTTTTCCAATACCTGCTGTAGACCCGGTTACCAGCGCTGTTTTTCCTTTTAAGTTCAAATGCATGTATTATCCCTCCGCGATTCAGAAAATCAAAAAACTCTAGATATTAGTATTCCCGCTTTATAGCATTCAAACTCCAAGTTATATGCCTGATTGTGAAGATCCGTTAAGAATGGCGGTGTCTTCCTGTGATATAATCCGGAGATAGAGGAGTGTGTATATAATTGTTTTCAAGAGAGAGTTTAGAAAAGAATCAAATTAGCGTGTATGCAGTGGCATTGATTTTTGGAGGAATAGTAGGTTTAGCAAGTCCGCGAATAAGCAGCTTCCTAGAACCTTTTGTTACTTTTGTCATTGCGGTCCTTTTATTCAGTATGTTTTGTCAAATTCCTTTTCTTAAATTAAAGGAAGCACTCTCTGATAGACGTTTCACAGGTGCTTTACTTCTTGTCAATTTCATCTTAATTCCTTTGCTCGTATTATTATTAATTAAAGTTTTTCCTCAGCCTAGTCCAGTTCTGATAGGTGTTTGCTTAGTACTGTTAACGCCATGTATTGATTATGTCATTGTTTTTACTCAACTGGGTAAAGGGAATGAAAAGCTTATTCTTGCGTCTACTCCGGTTCTTTTTGTGGTTCAAATGATTACGCTGCCCATTTATCTTTGGCTGTTTATTGGCACTGAGGCTTCCCAAGTAGTAAGAATTGGTCCGTTTGTTGAAGCTTTTATTTATTTAATTATTGTCCCTTTATTGTTTGCATTAGCTATCCAATTTCTAACTAGAAAAACCGATTGCGGCGTTACAGCACTGAACTTTACAGCATGGCTGCCTGTCCCGCTTATGGCACTCGTGCTCTTTCTGGTAATAGGCTCGCAAATTGACAGGGTTGTAAAGGAATTCAGTATCATTATCGCTGTAATACCGATATACATATTATTCCATATAATTTCTCCAGTAATTTCACGGGTCATATCATCTTTTTTCCGGATTGGTCCGTCTGACGGAAGAGCTCTTATTTTCAGTGCTGGAACTCGCAATTCCCTAGTTGTACTTCCTCTTGCACTTACCTTACCAGGAGAGATGGCTACAATAGCAGCATCTGTAATAGTAACCCAAACAGTAGTAGAACTGATCGCAGAGCTTTTATATATAAAATTCATACCTAGCTTTATTTACCGAGATGTAAAGGTAAAAACAAATTGAGGGTTTAAAATATATAAATTGATGCTCATTGGTTTTAGAGGAGGCAGTTTAATAAATACTTTCTCAACTAAGTGAAAGATGCTAATATAAAAGTGTTTGAGTGTATAACATTTAGGGAGCGTTTAACTATGATCCATTTCATTCGTTTAAGGTAATGTAAGGCGCAGCTCACAAAACCCAGTTTTTCAAATAAAACTGATTGGGTTTATTTGACTGTGCCTTTTTTCATTCACCTATTACGAATGAATGGGGTGCTTTTATTTGTGCTTAAAAAGTAAAAAGATAATGAGTGCTGGAAAAATTGAACGATTTCTTCAAATATTTAAATGTCCATTTTGTAAAAAACAGATGCAGCTAATCCATTTAAAAAGCTTAGTTTGCAGCAACGAGCACTGTTTCGATATTACAAAGCAAGGATATATAAACCTAATGTCTCGAGTCAGTACTACTAAATATGATAAAAAAATTTTCGAATACAGAAGAGAAATCAGCAAAAGTGGTTTGTTTGATCCATTACACGATGCAGTAAGTAAAATTATTATAAGTAAACTCCAAAGCAATGCCTCTGTACGTATGCTGGATGCGGGTTGCGGAGAAGGTTCTCACTTAAATAACATACAAGCTAAGCTAATTCAGAAAAAATACAAAACTTTATTAGCAGTAGGAATCGATATTTCTAAGGAAGGTATTAGTTATGCAGCAGCTGAATATGCTAATGCGATTTGGTGTGTTGCAGATATTGCAAACAGTCCATTTATGAGTCACCAATTCAATATCATTTTAAACATTCTTTCACCGGCGAATTATTCAGAATTTCAGAGACTGCTTACTGATGATGGTTTTCTGATTAAAGTCGTCCCTGAACAGGATTATCTAAAAGAGTTAAGAGAAATCCTTTATGAAGGGTCAGATAAACAGGTTTATTCAAATTCACTTACTCTTAGTCATTTCAGCGAACAATTCGAGTTATTAGATGCTGAAACCATTCGTTATCAAGTAAACCTGAGTGAACCCTTGATCGAACCTTTACTTGGGATGACGCCATTATCTTGGGGTACATCCAAGGAGCGAATGCGAAAGGTTCTACAGATGAATTTGAAACAAGTTACTATACACTTTAAAATTTTGATTGGTAAGAAGTGATTCACATGGGAGCAGATTGGGTGATTATTAAAAACAAGGAGTTGGCAAATTTGATCGAAGAATAAACAGAAATATGAAAAATTGGGGAGTGAGTTTGGAGGAAGTGGCAACATACTATTTAGAGGCCGCTAAACATAGAGAGAGCGAATATGTACTCCGAACAAAAAAATTCGCTGATATTATTATTAATGGTAATAATCTGGAAGGGAAATTGAAGGATATTATTAGTTGTTGGATAAGTAGTAAGATAAAATAAAACATGGATTACATTTCCCGATTGATTGTGAATTGACAAAGAAAATCGCGAAGGGTTTATACTCTTCGCGTTTTCTCCTTTTATGCGAGTAGCTTGACAGTGATTGCGGCCTTACCATTATTAATAAACAGTTATGTTTCTCCTTGCATAATCAATGTTTGCGATTAACAAAACGACCATAGTCAGGGACAGCTATTCGGTCGAATTCAGTTAACAATTTTGTTAGACCTTCTGACAATTCTTTTCCAGATATAGGGTGACCATGGCCAGTCACCGCAAAGACGGGCTTTAATGCTTCTAGTTTTTTAACAGAATCTTTTGCCGCATCCCAGTCCGTGGTCAAGTACCTTGGAGGACCGTTTATTTCCTTTTCTTGCATAATTACTTTATATAACGAATCTTGTCTTACTGTGACAAATGCGTCACCAGCAATGAGAGATTTGTCTTCATCCCGGAATAATGATATATGGCCTGGCGAATGCCCAGGTGTATGGATCCATCTCCAACTTGACATGAAAGGGACACTTCCATCAGAAGGAAGAGCTTCAACATGTTTTCCCAGATTAATTGGTTCATTCGGGAACATAGGGGACATTTTTGCTACCAGCCCACCTTCAACCGAACCGTCTGGTTCAGGGTAACTTTCCTTTCCGGTTAAGAAAGAAAGTTCTGCTGCATGAGCATACACAGGAACGCCCCATTTTTCAACTAAATCAACCACTGCTCCAACATGATCAAAATGACCATGAGTCAATACAATAGCTTTTGGTTTATTATGCTCGCCAAACCGATCTATAATAGCTTCAATAAGACGGTTTGAAGATTGCGGCATGCCAGTGTCAATTAATACCCAATCATTATTTTTTTCAGGTTCACCGACAAAACAGACATTTACAATTTGGTTTGTAAAACAGTATATATCGGAAATAACCTCTTGACCTTTACCGCTCATAATAGAAGTCATTGGTAAATACTTGTGCTCCGTGGAATCGTTCACTTCATTATTCATTTCATCATACACAAAACCACTCCCTATCAAATAAATGATTTATTTGAATAAGCTAAAGGAAGGCCCCTAACCTAATGGAAAGGGGCTTTAGTACTTCTATGCTCTTGCAGGTTCAGGACGTTTTACTTGAAGAGGCGGAGGGATTAGCCAACCCTTTTCTTTATTCATTCGAAGAATTCTGGCTCCTATAGCTGCTTTAGTCATATGGTACTTAGCAAACAGTGCCCCTATATCCTCCCGGATTGTTTGTCCCATAACTTGACTGCAGGAAACTAGGCCTAATGAAGTATCGGCCGTAATGGCTGCTGCAATTTCTTGATCAGAGAAGCGAGCCCCAGCTGGAATATCCTCGAGTTTTACCGGAGGTCTTTCTGGCAAGGTTGGTGCAGGTGCGATACCGTTATGAGTTAATAACTCATCGCACTCTTTTATTTCCAGCTTTGCTTGATCAATAATATCCTCTAATATTTTTTTTAAATCTTTATCTCCAGCATGATTTAAATATGCTTGGTAGCAGGAAACCATACCTTTCGCTGCTGTTGATCCCATCCAAACATTATAAATTTCACCATAATGCATCGGTTCATCTTTTGGATTTCCGCTTAATATTCCCATTGTTTTCACCTCCAATTAATGTCTAAATTGATTATTTTGTTGATTAGTTTGATTGAGATCAAAAGCATTGCTGTTAAAAGAACTCTGTTCAATTTGTTTGCATAATTCAATACCTTTTTGCAATTGTTGAATGACTTGTTGATGTCCTTGTAATGCAGTTTCTATTGTTTGAACTGCCATTCTTTCCTTTTGAGCAATTTCTTCAAGCTGAATTGCATTTTTTTGCTCTTGTTGCTTTAACTGCTCATACGTTTGTGATGCTTGATTAGTCTGATTGATTAATTGTTGCAAAATCTGTTCACATTGATTCAATTGGTTCGTTAAGTTTGAATTCATAAGCGTAACCCCTTAGAAGTATTTAAATACAATTATAAGATGTTCAACTCCCCGTAAATATATCCCACCATAAAGTTATCTTTACTATTCTAGTTTCTTTGGATGTATGCCAAGCTTATGCTGCATATAGTAACAAAAAGCGCAGAAGGTGAGGATTACCATGATGCATGCTCATGCTCCATTTAATTGTTATAAACCTTTTATAGGACCCTTTGATCCCTGTCCTCCTATCAAAGTGAAGTGCTATAGTACTCCGCCAAATCTGTTTATGGGCTTTCAGCCGCCTAACTTGCCGCAATTCAGCCCATATGAAGCACTAAAGTATGGAACGTTGTGGCCTGCTTTGTTCAGTCCATACGGCCCAGTAAAAGAGGGAGGGAATTGACAGTATGCGTGCAGCGATAGATGACCAGTACTATAAGCTTCTTCATGAGTTGCAGGCAGCTGATTTTGTTTTAGTGGAATTGACACTTTATTTGGATACTCACCCGGATGATACCAATGCGATCCACCAGTTTAATCATTTTGCTCGAGAAAGGATGGAAATTGCGAAAGTATTTGAATCCCGATATGGTCCGCTCATGCAATTCGGACATAGCTTTTCTCCTCCGACATGGGAATGGGCCGAAGCACCGTGGCCATGGCAAGTTTAGCCAAAGAAAGGGGAATTTCGTTAAATGTGGGTGTATGAAAAGAAGCTGCAATATCCGGTAAGGGTAAGTAAATGCGATCCGATGATGGCGAAGTTTCTGATGGAGCAGTACGGAGGAGCCGATGGGGAATTAGCTGCTGCCCTGCGTTACTTGAATCAGCGCTACTCAATTCCAGATAAGGTTATTGGCTTGCTGACAGATATAGGAACGGAAGAATTCGCACCTACATCATGTCAGTAATTATTGAGGCAATTTCGGATATACAACTAATGTGAACTGGTCCTGTGCGCCTGACCAGCGACCGCCATTATCTTTATTGTACGTAACTGTTTCAATAACTGATTTAAGAAGGGCATTTTTTTGCCCTGGATTCTTAGCTTTAGGATATAGCGCAATGACCTCTTTTAGTTTAGGAATAATTTCAAATTTCGCTGTTATACGTTTTTCCTCTGTTTTTAATTCCTCTGTAAGATCTTCAATGCTTTTTTCGGTCAAATCATATTTTTCCTTGAGCTCCACGGATCGTTGCATAAACACTTCGACGGAGTAAACTCCTTGTTCTAATAAATCGTGTAAATTTGAACGCTGGGTATTCAGCTTATCAAGCTGTTTTTTCAGCCCCTCCAAGGACGACTGTAATGACTTAATTTTAATTTCATCTGTTTTGATCCCCGATGATTTACCTTTTTCCCACTGAGCTTTATATTCTTTTAGCCAATCTTTTAATGCTATTACCAGCTTTTCCTCAACTAAGTGGACATATGAAGATTTTGTTTCGCAGTATTGTTTCGAGCAAATAAGTGCATCCGGTGTACGTCCTTTGTAAGGTCGTTGAATCATAGCTTTTCCACAAATCCCACAACGAATAAGACCGGCTAATGGATTTTTTACTTTTCCATCTATCGATCTATGATGAGTATTACCCTTCATTATCGATTCAGCTCGATTAAATATATCTTTTTCAACTAGAGCAGGGTGCAAACCCTTTTTTAATATCTCCGTTCCTTCAGTCGCACGTGGACGGCTGCTACCAGTACGCTTTTTAACAACAGGACGGTGTTTCCAACGAACCATACCAATATAATGTGGGTTTTTTAAAATATCTCTGACAGTAGCTACTAACCATTCTCCACCTTTACGTGTAGGGATTTTTACCACATTATTTAGATAATCACAAATTCGAGCTGTGCCCATACGTTTTTTAGGATCCGGATCTGTATATATGGCAAATATTAATTGCACGATTGGTGCTTCATCTGGATTAGGCTCAAGTGTCCAACCTTTTCCATCAAGCTTCTTACGGTTGTATCCATAAGGAGCAACATTACCTGCAAATTTTCCTTCTTCTACTGACGTGATACGACCACGCTGCAGGCGGCGAGTGGTGGTCTTAAATTCGCGCCTGGACATGAATAAACCGAATTCGAAATACTCCTCATCATCAGAGTTTGTTGGATCGTATGTGCGCATTGGGGTGATAATAAGTGTATTCGAATATTTGAATGCCTGGGCGACAATGCCCTGATCCATTGTATCACCGCGGGCTAGACGCTCGACTTCAACAACAAGAATTCCATCCCACAGTTGGCTTTCTACATCTTCAAGCAGCTTTATCATTTTAGGGCGTTCAGAAATACGTTCTCCGGACATAGGTTCTTCTTGATATATTTCTGCGATAGTTATTCCCAATCGCTTCTGAAGATCAAATAAAATACGCTTGTGTCGAGTATAAGTATCTTCTTCGCCGCGAGCTTCTGCTTCCATATCAGCTCGCGATTTTCGTAGATAGGCAGCATAACGCCCACTTAGAGTTAATTTTGCGACCATATCAACGCCTCCCATGAAAAGTTTGTATTATATCCAATCAATTATTCTGCAGCTGCAGGAGATTGTTTTTGATGTCATATTGTAAAGTGTCCTCTATGTCACTTATCCGTAAAATTAATCGTCGAACATCCAAGACATTCCATCCATGTTTTTTTATATAGTTATAAAGAGAAGGGAGATGGAGTCCGATATTATTGGACTCTATTGAATGATTAACGTAAACATTATCCGGGACCATCACTGATAAAACATCATAGTCTAGTTCTTCGAAAGTAAGCACTTCGAAAGGGGCATCTATCTTAATATAAAGTGTATGATGCCAATCCCAAAATAATTTGTCCAACACCATTAAAATGGGTGTTAATCTATTGTTTTCTCCACTTTCTTCATAAATAACTTTAGTATCCAACTTGATAATTCCCCTTTTTTTCTGCTATTTGTTGGTTAAGTTGATTAAGAATCCGTTTAGTTTCTTCGCCATATTCATACGTTGCAGGTCTAGGAGTTAACCGCGCCTTCAGATCAATATCTCTTAGCTCTTGTTGTATGCGATTATTAATTTGATAGATTCGTTTTCTTACAAAAGATTCTGGCAATAAAAAGGATTCCGATAATGTCTTTGTTAAATCATCATATGTATTTGATAAATTATTCAAAATCATAAAGTAGGGGAGGGCGGCGTAATATTGAAATCGCAATGACTGTGCTTCTTGCAAATCAATAAATAAACTATTAAGTTTTTTTTGATCTCCTACATGCAGGAAACAATGTCCGACTTCGTGAAAGAAATCTTCTCTTTGTTTTAGCAGATTTTCATGACGATTAAGGACAACGATTCCCTTTCCATTAATCCAATCTGCAAATGGTTTGCCATTGTAATATTCCACATCCACGTCAAATGCCAGGGCTACATTCTTTATGGTTAAATCAGAACATGAGTATATATCGTTCGATTTATATTGTTTCTCAATTCTACGTTCCAGATCGGAAGGCCTGTACAAATTCATGTTGAGTAGCATCTAACAACCTCCAAATGAGAACCTATGTTCTGTTTTTTATTTAAAAGAAAAGCCCAAAAGGGCTACGTATAGTATTTGTTTATGATCACTTATAGATATCTAAAAATGAAGTTTTTTCTATAATATCTTCAAGTAATTTAATATATTCAAAAATATCAGCATCGCCATTTCCTAATTGTAAACTGATAATTGCTAAAGAAGTCCTTGTTTCAAAACTTTTATAGGTATCATTTTGATTAAGAGTAGTAATAAAATTTGAAATAGTTGTTTTGCTGGGCGATTTAATTTTTTTGAACTCATTAAAAGAGGATTCAACTTTTTTAATCATTTCAAGTATTTCTGAGTCATTACCAGCTTGCTTGAGTTTTGTTTTTAAACTATCTAATTCATTAATAATGGACCGAGCATTTTTAACAGCAGCCAGTTCATTTGTTGCAACTTGTAAGGAATTCCTAACGTCAATATCTTCTTTTAAAGCTAAGGATTTTTCATAAACCACGATTGCGCTGTCTAATTGGTGGTTTTTATAATGCTCATCGCCTTGTTCTTTCAATTTAGCTGCTTCTTTGTCATTAGAACTAACACATGCTGATAGCAATAACATGATTGCGAACACAGCGAAAATTCGATACTTCATTAATTCACCTAGTTTTTTCCCCATCGGCTGAGGTACTTGCTATTTGTCCTGTTGTTTTGATCTTCTCCGAAGCATCTGAATGAACTCATCAGCTGCTTTTATTTCCTCTTCAGTCCAGTCCTTACCACCATCAAGATAAGCCCTTCCAGAATTATTGTCTACCTCTTTTTTGGGTTTATCTGTACGGCATAGTAAGTAATCAGTGTCTACATCGAATAGATCAGCGAGTTTCGATAGTGTTGTTGTATCTGGTTCGTATACATCAGCTTCCCACTTGGAAATTGTCGTATGATCAATTCCAAGTTTAGAAGCAAGTCCCTTTTGTGTTAGTTTTGATTTTTTTCTTAATTCTTTTATACGAAGACCTAAAGACATTTGGCTTCCCCCAAATTTGCTATTTCATCAAACATAGGATACCACGAAAATAATAAATAAAGAATAAACTTGATTAATTAGCAAATTTATTATTGACACTTGATCAAACATCAACTAATATGAATATACAGACTTGATCTTTCATCAAATACAAGGTGGTGAAGAAATGATTGATTATGATAAATTAAAACATCTAAGAAATACTAAAGACATTTCACTTATTGAAATGGCAACTGCTTTAGGTTTCAGCACTGCAGGGGGATATTCAAGAATTGAAACTGGTGAAAATAAACTAAAGGCCGAACAATTGCCTAAAATCGCAAAAAAGTTTGGAATAACTCTGGAGCAGTTGATAAAGGAAATTTTTTTTGAGAACAAAGTTGATGAATGCTCAAGTTCGATGGAAGATCAAAAGGAGGTGGGGTAGGTGAGCAAACAGCAAGCGGCAATGAATGCAGCATTAGAGGCTTTAATCAAGAAGTTAGAGCGAGAGTCAATAGCAGCGGAACGCGTGGTGGCAGTTTCTACTGCAATTGAAGCTCTCAGTGGGATTAGGTCTCTTTCACAGCTTTAAGAATTTCTTGAAAGACCAGACCTACAACTTCAGCAGATGTCTTCACTTCAGGATACTGATCTGGACGAATGCCATCATTCTGAATCAGTGCAATTTTACCAAATAAAGAGAGCCGAACACAGGCTAGTTTATTAATGTAGCAGGAGGTGGGGTAGGGTGAAAAAACGTATTGCGGAGTTGGAGGCACGTGTTTCAAAGTTAGAGGCCTCCGCTGACACGACGGCTATTCTGGAAGATCAACTGCTGACTAACAAGATAAGGCGAATGATTTTGGAGCAGTCCGGTGCGGCTACTCTTTGTCCAGAACAATACCAGCAAGCTTTAGCTTCTCTTGCAGCGCTTGATTGTTCGCTTGAAACATTGAAGCAACAGCAATGAGCGTTGCCTGCTCTTTCGAAATTGTAAGACGTTTTTCTAATTCGAATTGGTTTTTGCTTAGTTCCTCATCACTCAGAAGTTGATGTACTAGCTCGTTTTCGACCTTTGATTGCTCTGATACACCAATAGCATAGAGTTTCATTACTTCATCGTTAATACTTTTCAATTGTTTCTTCCCCTCTCTATTAAAATGTGATCCAGACAATCCCATTTTACCAGAGTGAGAAAAAATATCTGTTTATTAAATCAGAGGGAGGTAATTTAATATGCCCGTCCTCAAGGCAGAGCTGCATACACTTCCAATAGGAGGCGATGCAGCCGTGAAGAAAGTTACACCACCGTTACAAGGCAACATCGTAAAGACGATTCATGACGGCAATGCCATTATCCATATTGCTGATGATTGTGTAGCAAAAACTCCGGAAGAGATCGATAAAGTACTTGAAGATTACCACGCCGCTGGATGGAGAATTATTGAATCGCTTGAGGCTGAAAAAGAAGGGGGGTGAGAGACCTGGAAATTAGCTTTTCTGATGTAAAGGAAGTTTTTCAAACATCTGATGAGGAAAAGGTTAACGAAATGTTGACCGATGGATGGGTACTGCTTGACGCGACTCGAGGTAATCTTAAGTACTTATTTCTACTTGTTCGAATTTGAAGGGTGTGCCGCCGATTAGCCAGGCGTACCGGCGGCGGGGAAATGAGAGGAATGATATGACTTTATTTTACAGCACGAATCACCTTCTAGTCCTCTCTAAATTAGAGAATTGGAGGTTTTGATTTGAATTTTGGAGTCATTATGAAAGCAATTAGAGTCCGCAAAGGATGGACTCAAGAAGAGCTAGCGGACAAACTGCATATGTCTCGCAGCGCCATTGGCAAAATCGAGAATGATCAGCAGACGTTGGATGTGCCAACGCTGTGGCGATTAGTGAGTGTTACAGGTGAACCAGCCATTGCTGTATCTATCATGTTTGGAATGGACGGGATAACACTTTTGCAGCAATTTATGAATTTATTGGGAGGTTGAAGATTTGGCAAAGACCTTGAAGGCAATAGAAAAAGAAGCAGCAGCTTGGAAGGCACAGAATGCTCAGATCAAAGAATGGTTGCTTAAGCATCCTTCCCGTATTCAACCAGGATTGTGGAGTCCAGCAATTAATTTGACAGAGGTATTAGAAGCAGAACTTGAAAGGGAAATGAAAAATGCCCGCCGGCCAGGGCGGACATCATTGCGATACCGACTACAGTATCTTGTGTTGTCTATATTAGCACTTTCACAAAAATCAATCAAGACAGAAACCGGGAGAGGTGCATGATGCGGTTCAAGTGGATAAAAAAATCGTCAGAGCAAGCGGTTATTTGTATGGCAGTAGCTCGAATCCGTTGCAAAGGATCTTCCATTGAAGAAGCTGTTTTTACCACTTTACAAACTGGTCAGTATTCGAAGAACCCTACCGCAATAAGTCATACACAACTCCAACGGATATATAAAGCTGTTAATCATGCCTTAAAGAAAACTACTAAAAAGATTAGCTAGGGGTGAATGCAGATGACGTATATTCCAAATCCGGACAAACCCGGGGAACTGTCAACACTGCAGGAAGCAGTTGATGAATTATTGCTTTGCCGTACACGAGGTGGAGGATGGGATCTTGCAAAGCTCGATCGTTGGCTTGATCGCTTTCCTATTCAAATGGCCAATGCGATTAAAGTACTCGATCATTTGCTGGACGAGCATTATCCCCCTGTGCAAGAGGGAGGTGGCTCTCTTGACGAACGGAGCAGCGATCGGCTACATGATTATCGCAGCGCGTAGAGCGAAAATTGATAAGAAAACCATACAGTTGTTGGAGTTAATGATGGCTACGGCCATGGATGAAGTAACTGAAGACGTAGCAGAACATGTTTTTAAAAAAACTTAATTAATAATTGGAGGTCATTTTATGTTGAAGTCTACAGGTATTGTACGTAAGGTTGACGAGCTCGGCCGGGTTGTTTTACCGATGGAGTTACGCAGAACGTTGGGAATCGGTGAGAAAGATGCGTTAGAAATCTTTGTAAGCGGAGAGCAGATCGTTTTGCGAAAATATCAACCAGGCTGCGTAATAAGTGGCAGCACTGAGGATCTTATCGATTTTAATGGTAAGCAATATAGTCGTGAAATTATTAAACAAATGGCACTTAAGGCTGGAATTTAAGGTAGGACAAGGCTCAGCCTTGTCTCAGGGCATCGAACTACCACCCCCGTTCGATGTTCTGAGATGCGGCTGACGCATCAATCCATAGAAAAGGAGGGCTTAAATGGGTGAGGCTGCTGAAATGATTTTGAATGGTTTATGTTGTCAAGTTTGCGGATCGTACATGGTCGATCACGAAGAACCGGGTTATCCCCGTACGTGTGATGATTGTGAAAAAGAAAAATAGCCCGCGGCAACGGGCTATCGAAAAACTTATGAACGCCCCTATTTTAGCACGGAATGCTCGGGGGGACAAGGAGGAGCTTATGGATAAACAACAGATCGTTGAGAGATTAATGTCGCTACCGGGAGAGATTGCAACAGCTGAGGAGGCGGTCATCGCCCACAATAAGGCGGTCCAGGATGCGAAGTCTACTCTGCAAGCTAAGGAAGATGAACTTCTGACTACAGGTTTTATTGATGGGAAAAACGAAGCCACTCGAGCGGCACAATTGCGGTCGTTTACAGGGGAACAACGTGAGGCTGTAACTCAAGCCGAATACAGAACAATCCGGATTAAAAACCATCTTTCCTTTCTATATAACGAGTTTAAAGCACTACAGGTTGTTGTCGACCTGCTTAAGGGGGCGGCGTAATTGTCTGAGGCTAACCTGCAGGTTTTGCCTCAATCCTCCGGTGGAAACACCGGAGGAGGGGCAATTGTCGACCTAGAGTTCGGAAGCGCAGCTGACCTTCGGAGGAAATTGGATGCCATGAAGCAAAAGTTAAATCTTACAAGAGAGTTTTTTCGTGAAGTTATGCAGCCGGGCGTGGATTACGGTATCATTCCTGGCACTGACAAACCAACTCTCTATAAGCCTGGCGCTGAAGGTCTCTGTGAATTCTATAATCTAGCCCCTACGATCGGTGGCAAGGTTGAAGATAAAAACCATGAAACGGGTTACTACAGTGTAGATATCACAATTCGTTTAATTCATCGGAATACTGGTTCCATCATCGCTGAAGGTGTCGGTCATGCCAACACTTACGAGAATCGATACCGCTGGCGGTGGTATTCGGATTATAAGCTTCCGAAAGGTTTAGATAAAGCATCGTTATTTACCGAAGAGCGAGACGAATGGAAGAACGGTCGTAAAACAGGTAATACGTACACAATGTATCGTGTTGAAAACGACGACATGCATTCAATTTGGAACACTGTGCTTAAAATGGCTAAAAAGCGTGCCCTTGTTGATGCAGTTCTTTCGGCTACTCGATCTAGTGGTATTTTTGCACAGACTGAAGAGGAGCTCGATGCATATCTGAACGGCAATGATCCAGAAGAAGAGGCAGAAGGCAGCGTAACCACTCGGAAATCTACTTCTCCAACCAAGACTACCAAAAGTGCAACAGCCGGTCGATCAGCAAGCGGCTCTAAACCGAACGGCTCATTTTCTGAGAAGAATCGTGCTTTTGATCTGGCAAAACAATTTAATGGTGGAACAATGGATTGGAAATGGTTAACCGATCGTGCTGTTGAAGCGCTGGGTCGCTCGATTGGGAAGGTAGTTCAGGACGTGGCAGACAACGAGTGGAAGCAAGTTGCAGATTATCTTGAACAATATGGATCCGGGGATATCGGATCTGATGATATCGACTTTGATGATCTTCCGGAGGATTTGCGATGAAAATAGCTCATGTTGCAGACTGTCATTGGGGCTTCGGGTATCCGGGCCCTACACCGGCATCACGTTTTGAAGATATAACTCGGACGATGGATTGGGTTGCTGATCGAATCATCGATGAAGGTTGTGAACTCGTTTTGTTCGCCGGCGATGCTTTTAAGGACGCACGTGTTTTCATCGATCGAGCTACTGCGGAGATTAAAGCATTCGTTTCTTGGCTCCGCAAGCTTTCCGAAGCTGGCATTGAGGTTATCGTGATCAGTGGCACGCCTTCTCATGATGCGATTAGTGCCTATCATCTTATCCGTGAGATGCAGATTCCGAGAGTTCATATTTACACAGATATTGATTCTTTTCGTTATAACGATCTAACAGTTTGCTGTTTACCAGGAATGAATCGCTCAAGTTTCGCTACAGATGATGAGTTTGTTGGACTTCCTCCACACGAGTTCCACACAAAAATGACAGAGAGAATTGAAGACGAATGTGAATGCTTCCTTAGCTTTGCGGAAGAAGGACCAAAAATTCTATTGTCACATCTTACTTATGATCTGGCCGACACTGGCTTCGAAGACGCACTTCTGCAAAACGAACCAATTCTGACAGACGAGGCGGCCAGCATGTTCGACCTGGTCTGTCTTGGCCACATTCACCGACCGCAGCGCGCGGGCAAGAATGTTTTTTATTCTGGGGCTCCAGAACGGCATAACTTCGGCGACGAGAAAACAGAGCCAGGCTTTTGGATTCACGACACGGAGACATTTACAACGAAGTTTGCTAATTCCGAATTCATTAAAACACCAGCCCGCAGCTTTAAAACGATAGATTGGTGCGATATGGATATTGCCGCTTGGCTCGATGGACAGGTTGGTGATTTTTCTTCTATTAAAGATGCAATAGTACGGATTCGGTATTCCTGTAGTGAGGAGTTACAGAAGCGCTTCGATAGACGATCGTTGGAAAAAGCGTTACATGATGCCGGCGCCTTCTTTGTAGCTGAGATTCGGGCAGAGGTTGAGCGATCAGAGCGGATCCGCGATGCCGAAGTGACTGAAGCTCTTAACCCATTGACGGCGCTGGCTGCATGGGGAAACAACCAAGAGCTTGCTGAATCGGAGATTGTTGAGTTACAGGCGATGACGACTGAACTGTTGGAGGCAGCCGTATGAGCGAAGTGTTTTATGGTTATTGTTTCCCAGAGATTGATGGTTGGCATACTCCTTCTGTAACGCTTAATTCGGCTGAAGAAATCTTTCGATATACACAATTGCACGGCAGGACGGGAATGTTTCGAGAAGTTCGTGTCACAGATAGCGGCGACTTTACTGTTGTTCAAATGATTGATGGGAAATACGTCTGGCCAGAAGAGTGGAAGAAATTCAACGAGGAGGACGCTGTAGGATGATTCCTTTAAGATTGATTATTCATAATTTCAGAGCCATCGAACATGCCGACATTGAATTGTCGGCAGTTACATTGGCAGCCATTGCTGGTCGCAACGGTGCAGGAAAGTCATCGGCCTTCACGCTGGCACCGCGATTTGCTTTGTTCGGCGATGTGATCAGCGGCGTTAGCCTAGACGATCTTGTCCGACGAGGGGCTTCTGAGATGTCAGTCGAGTTTTGGTTCGAGCATCAAGGCGATGTGTACCGGGCGATCCGAACGCGCAGCACGAAGGGCAAGGGTAAGTCAACGCTGGAGCTACAGCAGCGTGTAAATGGTGTGTGGGAGAGCCGAAGCGCCGAGAAAATCGTAGATACTGAGGCCGTTATCCGATCGCTACTCAATTTGGACGACGAGACATTCACTGCCTCCAGCATGATTCTACAGGGACAAGCCAACGCCTTCACCGGCGCGACGGCGGGGAAGCGGAAGGAAATACTTTCGCAAATTCTTGGGCTAAATGTATACCCGGAGTTGCAGGAACGTGCCCGGCAGAGGGCGGCGGTGTTGAATATCGAAATCGAGAAGTCAAAGGACAAGCTTCTGACGCTTGACGAGCGCCTTGCCGATCGTGCTGCGAAGGAAGAGGTACTACGGGACGTTGAAGCTCAGCATAGCGTTACGCAGGATATGATAGTGGATGTTGAAGCAGTCGTTAAGGTTGCCGAAGCGCAGATTGCCGCGCTTGATGTCAAACGGGCTCGTATCCAACAGATTGAGCGGGAACTTGTTGTAAATGGCGAGGAGATTGATACCTTGAGGAACGATCGGACCACTCAGTCCGAACGCCTCGAGCGCGCTGAAAAGATATTGGCCAATGAAGCAGCTATTTTAGAAAAGTCGACAGAATTGGAACAGATCAAGCAACAGATTGTTTCGCTGGAGGCACGAAAGCCTGAGCTAGAACGACTGCAGCTTGATTTGGCTTCTACTCAGGTCGATCTATATCAACTGAAGGAAGAGAAACTTCGGATAGCCGACCGCATTACTGCCTTGCAGCAGCAGCTCGCCGGGCGAGATGAGCTCCGGCAACAGGCTAATGATTACGAAACTAACCTTGAACAATTGCAAATTTATGAGCATAGGGCTGATAAGTGGAACCTGCTGGATGCGGAGATCAGAGGCCTTGAGGCGCAACAGGATCGTGAAAACTCCCGGTTATTACATGAAGAAAGCCGACTTAAAGAAAAGATTACTACGCTCGAGCAGCAAGAAACACATATCCATGACAGCGGCTGCCTTCCAACATGCAAGTTTCAGCAAGCTGCCGCTGCAGCGATTGCGGACCTGCCTGACCTGCGTCGAAGCTTGGCAGAGATTGACCAGACGGAATTGACTCGCCTTACCACTGCCATTGCTACAAAACAAGTAGAGCAACAGGCACTTGCGTATAATTTTGCCGAGCATCGCACCTATAAAGTCAAAGTGGACGAATTGAGCAAAGCGGCAACTGCATTTGCCCAGCTTGTTGGAAAGGATGAGCTTCTACAACAGTTGGAACAGCAACAGCATGAAAAGATGGAGCGAAGTGAGTTTGCTAGGCGACGATGGGATTCCCTGCAGCAGCAAAGCATCGAGCTTGAGTCTGCATTAGCGCCGCTGCCGGAACTGGCAGCAAAGGCAGGCGACCTCGAACGATGGGCACGGCTTAAGGATCAGATATCAGCAGCGCGAGAAATGTCGACCAATGCTGGCGAGCGGATCGCAGCTATTGATCGAGACATTGCTGGTAAGCAGTCACGGCGCGACGAGTTGTCCGAGGAACGCGGTGGACTAGTGCTGGATACGCTTGATTATGACCGCCTGCAGCAATCGCTTATTCAAACTAACACTTTGCTTCAGCAACATCGCAAGCAGCTATCGGTACTGGCCGAACAGATCGGAGGCATTAAGGCGGTACTTGTCGCCCTCGAGGCTGATCAGCAGGAGCGCGATCGTCTGGCTGCCGAACTGGAACCAAAGGTACTTCGCTGGACCCGATATCAGACGCTCATCAAGGCTTTCGGTCGCGACGGCATCCCGGCACTGATCATTGAAAACGCCGTACCGCAGCTCGAACGGATCGCAAACGAAATTCTTGGGCAGATGAGCAAGGGCAAGCATTACGTCCGTTTCGAGACGCAGCGGGAGCTTAAGACTCGAGTCGGTGTTTCTGAGACGCTCGATATCCTTATCGGCGATTGGACGGCAGAGCGGCCGTACGAAACATTCAGCGGCGGCGAACAACTCCGCATTGATTATGCGATTCGCTTCGCTTTGGCCGAATTATTGGCGCAGCGTGCCGGCAGCAAGGTGGAGTGGCTTACGATCGACGAGGGGCTTGGCAGCCAGGATGCTGAGCATCGTTCCCTTGTTCTTGAATCTATCAAATCGGTTGCAAGTAGATTTAAGAGAGTTCTTGTTATTACCCATATTGAGGATGCACAAGCTGCTTTCGATCAAGTAATCCGATTCGATAATGCTGATGGTGGGGTTGAGGTATTAGTTGCTTGAACCGCTTTATGACGATTTCGGCATCCCACTATGTCGATCTGGTGTATCCGAGCGGATATGGGCGCTCTATAAAAGTGATCCAGAAGCATTTAAACGAGAAGTACGTGAATATTTTGAACTTGGTTATCCAGATTGGGCTGTAGTTAAAGCAAGTTATAAGCACCGAGTGATATGGTTACGAGATGATCGGGGGAGATCAATTTGATTGTTGAACAACTCGATTTATTCGATGAGATAAAAGTAGAATCAAATGCACTACTGAATGGATTCTACTACGAAGAGAAAAGCAGGCGTTTCGTCTCGTATGTACTTGGGAAGAGGCATTTTGAGATTCCGGCAAGTCGGTGCAAGTCACCGGCTTGGCCTAAGGAATGGCAAGAAAAAATTATGAAGGAGCGAGCAATTTGAATAAATACAGTATTGAGATTAAACGCCTGATGGATCAGGCTGCAACAGAAGGAGAGGCAACTTCCAAGCAAGTCGTTAAAGAGGTATCTCGTATTGTAGGTGTTCACGCTGCTCAGCAGCTGAAGTCATCCAAAGAAGTGCCAACAGCTATAAAGGAAATTATCGAAAATACTTCTCAAGGGATTAATGCCGGCCTGCTTTTGTATCATGGCCAGCATGGTGTAATGGATATTCGAATGATGCAGGTGACTCGATGAAGCACGGGAAACGTCCGAATAGGCGTCAGAAACAAATAATCCATAAAGCAGGCTTAAATGCAGAAAACTGGCTGGTAACCAAAAGTTTGCCGACGCATTTGCACTTAATTCATCGTTATGGCAGTGACACAAAGATTATTGTTATATAGGGGATGAGCAGATGCCTCAAGACAGCTATCCATTTCCAATGTATTCAGGACTGCTGGAGCCAGGACACTATAAAAAAATAGGCAGCGCGATATGGCTTTTCCTGTGGTGCATTAGTGCAACGACAGCAGAGAAGGAAAAGGATGGGACGGTCTGGGGCATCGTACTCGGGAATAAGCCAATGCAACTGACTGAAATCGCAGATAAGTTTGGTGTAAGTGATAAAACGGTAAGCCGTTGGCTGAGCGTCCTGGAACAACACCATTACATAAGAGTGACCAGGGCGCCCCGAGGACTTATATTGTCCGTTAAAAATTCGAAGAAATACCCTAACCATATCCCGGACAAAAATGTCCGATCACACCCGAGTGATCAGACAGAAATGTCCGATCATATACCGAGTGATGAGACAAATGTGTCTGATCACTTGGACAAAAATGTCCGATCTAATAAAGATATTATAAAAGATCTTGTAGTAGTAGTAGATGAGCAAGAGCAGAATCGACTCATTCAAGAAATTGAAAATCATTTTATCCAACGTAGAGGGAAGGGCTTTGCCGTAAGTTCTTCTGACTTTCTAGAAATCAAGCAACTGGTGGCTGCGGGGGTGCCGTCCCCATTAATCAAGTCCTGTGTCGATCGTGCCTTCGACGAGTACAGGCCGCGCCATTCCCGAGATGAGATTCGGAGTTTTAACTTTATCGTTCCCCGAATTCTCGACGAGTGGGAGAAGTCGAAAGCCATAACTGCCGCGGTGCCGCACGTAGCAGTCGCCCTTGGCTCAGGCAACCAGAGAACAGGCTATAAGAGCAAACAACAACGCGAGCTTGACGAGCTCGAACGACTTCGGGAGGAGGAGCTGAAACGTGAACAAGCTTCAGGTCATTGATCTATTTGGTATCATCAAGCGATCATACCCTGGCTTTGATGCAAGCCCGCTAAACGTAGAGCACTTTGCTAAGTACTTGCAGGATTTCCCGTATGAGACGGCTTGCGAAAATGTGGAGAAATACATTTTGACTGAGCGTTTTGCCCCTACAATCGCAGATATCCGTGGGAAACTTGGGGATCAGATGGATTCGCAACGAAGCAAGGATGCTGCTGCAGCTCACTTTGCGAATCTCGATGTTTGGGGAGCTGAGAACATTCCACCGCCAGCGGGCTATTGGGAACGCGGGCGTCGATTGTTAAGAGGTGAAGTGGATGCTTAATCGTGAAGAGATACTGGAGCAATTGGGGATTGAGAAACCTTTTGACATACAAGCAGAGCAAGCAGTAATCGGGGCCATATTGCTGGATGCATCTGTTTACGACACAGTAACTGACATTCTCCAAGGAGGAGAGTTCCACGAGGGTGGACATGCCCGCATATTTCGAGCTATGAGGCAACTTCGTGATGCGGAACAGCCATTGGATGTTGTCACGTTGACCGCGCAACTCCAAGATTCGGATGAGCTTGTAAAAGTCGGCGGAGTCGAATATCTGCTGCGCCTTTCCCAATCCGTACCGACCGTACTCAATACAACATCTTATGCCGAGCGCGTGCAAGAAATGTTTCTGCGGCGCCAAGCGGTTGATGTTGCGCTCAACCTGCTTCGCAATGCCGGTGAGGAGCAGGACGTCAAGGGCTTTATCGTGATGGCAGAGACAGCCGTTTCCAAGTTGTCTGATCAGACCGTGCCTGTACGTGAATTCGTCGGGATGAAGCAAGTGCTAATGCAAGTATGGGAAGAGGCGGAGGAGCGTTACAACACCAAGGACATCAACAGAGGCGTGACTGGAATCTCTTCCGGCTTTATCGACCTTGATAAGATGACTGCTGGCTTTCAGCGAAATGATTTGATCATTGTTGCTGCCCGACCTTCAGTTGGGAAAACGGCGTTCGCGCTCAATATTGCCCAAAACGTCGGTGTTCGTGCTCGCGAGACCGTAGCTATCTTCAGTTTGGAGATGTCGGCAGGGCAACTCGTACAGCGGATGATATGCGCTGAAGCACGGATTGATGCCAACCGGATGCGGACAGGTAGATTTGAGGGTGATGATTGGGAGAAGATGGCCACAGCGGTTGGGTTACTTGCTGAAGCAGATGTACACATAGACGATACGCCAGGAATCACGGTTAACGAGATCCGCGCAAAATGCCGGCGCCTGAAGAAAGAACGCGGGCTTGGCATGATCTTGATTGACTACCTGCAGCTCATCCAGGGCAGGAGCCACCGCGGGGCGAACCGCCAGGAGGAAGTCTCGCAGATCAGCCGAACACTGAAACAGATTGCGCGCGAGCTGGAAGTACCAGTCATTGCATTGTCTCAGCTCAGCCGGGGCGTCGAGCAACGGCAGGACAAGCGCCCGATGATGTCCGATCTGCGGGAGTCCGGGGCAATTGAGCAAGATGCTGATATCGTGGCGTTTCTCTACAGGGACGACTATTATGACAAGGAAAGTGATAAGAAAAACATTATCGAGATTATCATCGCGAAGCAGCGTAATGGACCAGTTGGCACGGTGGAGCTGGTGTTCCTCAAGAATTACAACAAATTCGTTAATTTGGAGCATAGCTACAGTATGACGACAGAGCCACCAGATGAGCCGAATCCAAAGGGTGGACGGATACCTGATATGTATAGGGGGCAGCAGGGAGCATGATACGATTTACGGTTTATGGTGAACCAGTCGCACAAGGCCGGCCGCGAGCTTCCACCCAAGGTGGATTTGTCCGGATGTACGATCCGAAAAAAAGTAGGGATTACAAGGATTATGTCCGTATCGCTGCAGCAGAACATGCGCCATCGAAACTGTTGGACGGGCCGCTGGCAATTATGATTATTGCTTATCGCTCGATTCCGAAAAGCTTCAGCAAGCGCAAAGCAGCTGCTGCCGAAGCAGGCGAGATTTACCCAATCAGCAAGCCAGACGCTGACAATTACTTGAAGGGCGTGAAGGATGCTTTGAAGGGCGTCATGTGGGTGGACGACAGTCAAGTCGTCGATGCTTATGCCCGCAAACGGTATAGTTTCAGGCCTCGTATTGAGGTCATTATCAGACAAATTGGAGCGTGAATGAATATGTCACATACAGAATTTAAGGCTTTGCTAAAAAAGATCAATCTTAAGCCGAAAGGCGTGAAGGAGATCGTTTTGGAGGTATCTGACGGCGCGCTGCATGGCAAGATCGATATGCTCTCAGAGATGCTGGACGGTAGAGTGGCCATTGCGATCGACTCCGAGATTGTGCGGTACAACGTTCAAATAAACACTCGTACCGAAAAGCCGATCAAGTCATATAAAGTTGATGAACAAGGCGTCGTATCTGAGATTAAGCCAGAAAGCGAACAGATGGAAATGGATTTGGGGCTGGCAAAGCAGAAAGAACCGATCGCGAACATTCCGGAGGAAATCAGTCGCGAAGTTGTGGATGAGTTCATCTTATCCGGACTCGCGCCGCAGACGAAAGGCTTTTATCGGATTAACGATTGGATCGAACGCATAGCCAATGGAGACACCTACCTCAAGCTTGCAAACGAATATGGTATGAGCAGCGGTCGCATTGTAGATCTTATCGACGATTATCGTCGGGAGGTTGCTCCTCTCGCAGCTAAATGGGATGAATGGCGAAAAGCTAAAGACGAACAGTCGGGTCAGGAGGATATTGCTGATCCAGATGAAAAGGATCTGGAAGACGAAGAGCAAAGTGATGTCGCAGATGAGTCTGCTACTGACGAATATGTGAATATCGACATTGAGGACGGAGACGATTCGGCGTCTGGGGTTGGTGCAGAAGAGGATTTATCTGATTGGGAGAAGGAGATTATGAACGGCGGGGAACCTGAGAGTAACACACCTACCACTGTACCGGTTGATGTCGAAACGATCATTCTTACTGAGCGACCACAGTTTGAAGACATTCCATACGATTTTCCAACGCTGCTTGAGCGTAAGCAATCGGGCGAGACTTGGATGGACATTGCAAACTCGATTGGCACGAGATCGACAGTTTTGTCTGCAGCCTGGACCAAGTATAAGAAGCGGATCTCTGAATCAAGAGGTGGAGCAGCTTGAGCCAGTTGAATAAATGGGCCCAGAAGGCAATCGGCTCACGAAATTTACGCAAACTGCAGGAGCACGGCCTAACGGTCGTGCCACTGCAATTAATGAATCAACTTAAAACCGTAAAAGAGCAACAAACTGTCATCATTGAGGGCGTGGCACTGACAGTAAGGCCATTGCAGCCGGAGGATTTGGAGACGTCAACAGCGGGATATATTTGTTTTGATTAATGGAGGTGTGGGGATGGCTCGGGAGAATGGTTTCTCACCTGTAAAATCGTACTTTATGACTCCAGAACAAATAGCTGATATGGATCGAAAGGTGCGGGAAAAGAATGAAGGACCAAAGCCATGGAAGTGGGAGCGTACCATGACAAAAGAGCAATATCTGCAGGCTATGCGGGAGGGGCACAGCCGACAAGATATTGTATTGATGCATTTTAATAACGATCCTAATGAGTTGAGGGCACAGCTTAAGGACTGGGGGATTACAGAGGCGGAGGCGGTAAAAATGGCACAAGGGAAGAAAGTGGAGCTGACGATAACAAAACAAGAATATCTTCAGCGCCGGCTGAATGGAGAAAAACGAAGTCATATTATTCGTTCACTTGGGGTTGCGACACCGAGAGCTTACGAGTTGTTGAAAGAATGGGGCATCCGCGAACTGGATGCGGAGGAACGTGAGCTGGAGCTTTTGGCTCCGTCGAGGGAGGCAAAGGAAATCGATAAGCGGGTTTCAGAGGAGCTAGAGCAGAAGTCTGAGGCAAGGGAAATGATTGCCTACAACGAGCAACAGCAGGAACTGGCAGAATTACAAGCGGCTGCAGCGCTATGGAAGAATGATGCTGAGCAGAAGGATAAATATATTAAAGACCTTGAAGAAGAGTTGACTAAAAACAGAACTGAGTTAGAAAGAGAAAGGCTTCGACTTCAATCTGTAATGGAACAGGATGCCACTGAAATTAGTCGACTGAATGATGCTTTATCACGTGCTGCTGATGTCTCAGACCAGACATCCGCCCGAATCAAAGAGCTCGAAGCAGAGCGAAATTTGCTTCTACAGACCATCGAACAGGCTGCCAGTGACGATGGAGATTTCATCACACTACGCCTTCCGATTTTATCGGTGGTTATCGCCAATGTTGAGCGGTCGCGCATCTATGAGGCGATCGAAGCGCTCAGTACAGGTGTCGAGGCTGCCGATATCGACCGTGGTCGAGTTATGACTGAGCTGTTCGACTTACTCCAGCGTGTGGTCAATTTTGTAACAGCAGATCTTGCCGAACTTCACCCAAGCAAAAATGTGTCTGGATTTGTTCGAGAATTCTTCTCCTACTACAACGATCGGCATTTGGGGCTGCTGACCGAGATAAGGCAGGCGTCCTGATGTTGGTCAAGGATAATGTGCAGTACAAGACAGCAGCAGTATTGTTCGGAGGGATCGGCGGCGAGTCTGCTGGTCTCCTCCGGTCTCAAGTCGAATATGGTGGCAAGCTTTATCGGTTCAAGTTGCTCTGCTCAATCGATAGCGATCCGGTTGCAAACATTAATCATGATCTCATCACTGGCGAGCAGACTGCTGTAACGATGGATCTGTTCCGTCGCTGGCAATATGAGGCGTGGCACGGTCACGAACCTCCAGCAGACTGGCGGGAAGTAACAGCTCGTGATGTGTGGATTGCATTCAAGGAGCAGGTTCCCTTCTTCCTTTTTCTTAGCCCTCCATGTAAAGGATTAAGTGGGCTTTTACCTCAAGAAAAATCTAAGAGCGATAAATATCAAGCACTCAATTATCTAACGGTCAGCGGGTTAGAGATGGCTCTTCAAGCCTGTGATGAGTACGGCAGTACTATTCCAGCCGTAATTCAATTAGAAAACGTACCAAGAATTACGTCTCGTGGAAAACAATTACTACGAAAAATTAAGAAGCTGCTTGAAAAGTATGGCTACGAGGTCAGCATTCGTGCTGATCACAATCTTGGGGAGATCGGCGGACTTGGGCAACGGCGCATTCGATTTCTGCTTATGGCTCGTGATCCCAAACAGATCCCGAACGTGATTTATTATCCTATGCAAAAGCCAATGCGAACGATAGGTGATGTGATTGGACCATTGCCTGCACCGGGAGATACAGAGGCAGGCGGTCCATTGCATCGGCTTCCTCGGTTGCAGTGGAAAACATGGATGCGACTTGCACTGATTCCAGCAGGCGGCGACTGGCGAGATTTGCAGAAGGTCGACTATCAGAACCTCCGTGTTGTCCATGAGCCCCGGGCGGGCGCTTACGGCGTAGCAGAATGGGACAAGCCCTGTGGTGCGGTGACTGGTACTGCAGGTCCTGGTCGGAGTAACGGTGTGACGGCAGTATCAGATCCACGCCTGCATATTAGAGGGGAAGGAAAAACGAATCTACTACGTATTCAATCCTTGGATGCTTCAGCGGTATGTGTTACAGGAGCTGCCGGACCTAATCAAGGCAGTTCATGCATTGCTGATCCATCTCTCACCGATAAATCCAGTCGACATCCTGCCCAGTATCGGATCATCAACGTAGATGAGACAGCACCGTGTGTTACCGGCACTCGATTTGGCAGCGGTGCTATCGCGATTGCTGATCCATGTGTTAATACAAAACTTATGCCCGATAGCTATGGTGTTCAGGCATGGGACGAGACGGCCAAGACAGTCCGTGCCTCGAACCGTATCATGCAGGCGGCTGGCAGTATCAACGATCCTCGTATTTCGGATCGGCCAGGACGCTATACCGATAAGTTCCGCGTTCAAGAGGCTTGTGAGCCTGCCGCAACAGTAACCGGCGTCACGGATGTTCAAACCGGAGCGCAAATCGTTGCGGACATGCGAATCAACAGCGCGCCGCGTGCGGATACGATGGGGGTGCAGGAATGGGACAAGCCGAGTAAAACGGTCATAGGAAGCATGGATGTGCATGCCGGAGCTGCGGCAGTCGCCGATCCGCGTTCAGTACCGAAAGACGATGAGCGGGGCATTTGGATCATCCGCGCATTGGATGGCACTTGGCACCGTCCGCTCACTACCTACGAGCTCGCGATGCTGCAAAGCTTTCCGACGCATCTTCCGGACGGGCGGCCATTTCATTTAGTGGGCTGCTCGGACGCGAAGGCCCGCGAGTACATCGGTAACGCCGTACCACGCGATTCGGCTGAAGAGATGGGTAACGTTATTCTGTTGGCGGGAGCTGAGGCAGATGCAGGCATAAGCTTCACGCTGAGTTGGGAACCGATTTGGGTGGCTCCGCAGGTGGACGAGCGGGCAGCGTTAGTGCATTGAGGAGGGATGTCATGAGTGTTCCCCGCATTTTGCACTATCCGGGCAGCAAGTGGAGCATGGCAGATTGGATTATCTCACATATGCCAGGCCACCAGACGTACTGTGAGCCATTTTTCGGATCCGGGGCTGTACTCTTCAGTAAGACGAGGAGCCGGTTGGAGACAGTAAACGATATTGATGGCGAGATCGTCAACCTATTCCGTATTATTCGGGAACGTCCGGACGAACTGGCACATGTAATTCAATGGACGCCGCACTCGAGGCAGGAGTATTACGAGAGTTATGAGCCTGCTGCGGATGATTTGGAGCGCGCGCGGCGGCTGGTTGTCCGTCTCTGGCAAGGTAGGGGGGGCAAAACGGCACATCGTACAGGTTGGCGTAGCATGATAGAATGCAATGGACCACTGCCTGGAAAAGAATGGATTTCGTTTCCTGACAAGATTCATGCAGTTGCCGAACGATTGCAGGGCGTACAAATTGAATGCCAGCCGGCGGCAGAGTTGCTGCAGCGGTATAAACGGCCGGATGTGCTGATTTATGCTGATCCGCCATACGTACATGACACGAGGACGACAACCAGCTACCGGCATGAGATGAGCAATCAGGACCATGTTGAGCTGCTGGATCAGCTAGACGCTCATCCTGGACCGGTGCTACTGTCGGGATATGCGCATCCATTGTACGACGATCGCCTGCACCATTGGCGCCGCGAGACTCGTTTAGCAAAAGCTGAAGGCGGAGCATCTCGAGTGGAAGTACTTTGGATCAATCCGGTTGCGGCAGCGTACGGGCAGCAACGATTATTTTGATGATCTGTTGGCTGTAGTAGAAGCACTTTATATTAACAGGGAGAGAAGGAACGATGAAGGCAATTACAATTCATCAGCCATGGGCAACTCTGATTGCGATCGGAGCTAAACGATTTGAAACAAGGGGATGGCCAGCCAGATACAGGGGAACAATCGCAATCCATGCAGCAAAAAGGATTGACAGAGAAGCATGTGAGTGTGAGCCTATCAAGTCTGCATTAGCAGAGCATGGATACACTGCTGACAATTTGCCGACTGGCGCAGTGGTGGCTACAGCCAATTTGCATGACTGTAAGTCTGAAGTTGAGCGCGCTGGCAACCGTGCGAGACTGGCAGGGGCGCATGGGGATGTTTGGATCGATACGAATTCAAACGAATATTATTTCGGCTGGTTTGGTATCGGGCGCTATGCGTGGGAACTGACAAATGTACAACAGCTACTGGAGCCGATACCAGCCAAGGGTCAGCAAGGGCTCTGGAATTGGGAGGTGGTTTTATGAGTAAGCAAGAACGTTTTGACTGTATGAGAGCAGCATTGCAAAACATTCTAGACATATCGCGTTGTGATTTTGCAAAGCATCAAGCGGCCTGGGGATTAGGAATTAAAAGGGAAGCAGTAGATGCGCAGCGCCAAGCGACTGATAGCGTGCTGGAATTAAAGGATAAAAAATAAAATGACCCCTCACGTTTGCTTGCCGGCGGCGTGGGGGATCTGACGTTAACTTCACCACCAGTATAGCACACATGGGGGATGGTGAGGGGGAATGGCAATGGTTTGGCAAACAGAATTATTTCCAAAAGCTTCGAAGACAGAAATCCAGCGCACAAAATTCCTGCTCAGTAAATATAAGAGCATGAAATTGTTAATGGCTGACTTCGAACAGAATGAGGATGAAATGCAGCAGGTGGCCATTGATGGGGAGGTCGCTCGTCGCATCGATGAGGAGGATTTACACGCTGACAAGACAGCAAATGCAGTAGTGTTGATGGAGAAGCAACGTTGGGTGTATCAACAGTATCGTTTCTATACACGCCAGCTTCAACGAGCTGCGGCTCTTATCCAGGATGAGGAAGCTGGTAAGGCAGTGCAGTTTAGGTATCTCGATGGGTACTCATTCAAGGAGACTGTACTTTTCTTCAGGAATAGTATGAGTGATAGTACAATTCGACGTAAACTGACGGAGGGGACAGCGTCTATAGCGAATACACTTAAACTGTTTGGATTCTTTGAACAAGATGATGCTGAGTTCTGAGAAAAAGAAAAAGTGGCAAGCTAAGAAGTGGTATAAGATCTTAGTTTGCCTTTTTTTATGAGTCTGTTTATTTAATCATAGCTACTTATAATTTTTTAAAAGCTCTTTTAATTTATTTACATCTGCTCTAGATTTATGATTCAAAATATTTCTACCCTCGTTAAATACTCCAACTGGTGATTGAAGGAGAATACCGAGGTTTGCCAGGTTATTCATAGCGTTATAATTCTCGACCCAGCCAACCATCTCATGTAATAATATAATAAGTTCCTTATCTTTCTTTACGTTCAAAATATCTGAAGATAATATATTTATAAATATTTGACTCCTTTGTGGTGATCCAATAACACTTTTTTGGAAATCCGTTTCATTATCTAAATCAGAATAAGCTTCAATGTTTTTCTTAAGAACTTCAAGAAGAATCTTTCGCTTTTGACTTGTTTTTCTAGCCTCAACTATCCAAAGAGTGATCATTGCTCCTAACACTAAACTAATTATTGTATTTATAATATCCCCTATATTTATTTCGAAATTAATCAATTTGATCCCCCTGATCTTTAATTAACAACATTTCTATTAATCTCATAAATAGTTCCATTTGTAAAGTGTTCGCGAGATTATTGGAATCTAGCTTACTCAATAACCTTAATATCCTTAGAAAACAAGATGAGCTAATTTTGACTGTAATTGACTGAATAGTGAATGTAACTTGACTGTAAGTTGAACATCATATGACAGCTTATCCATGCTACTATGGTATTGTGCTAAATGAGGTTAAACGCCTCAATCCTCCGATGCCGCTCCAAAAGGGGCGGCTATTATGTTATAAATAGAAGGATTTAGCGGAAAGATGTCGAACTGGGTTGAGGGGGGGACGTGATGTTAAATTTTATTGAATATTCAGTACCATGTATTTTTCTATTAGATAACCCGATCTCGCTTTCATTGGATAATATGAAGGTGACCATTGCTTCTAGTTCAAAAAGTTTATTAATTAAATTTGAGAGTGATGAGGAAGTAGATGAGTCTTCTTTCGAAGATCTGGTTTTATTAGAGCTAGAAAAACTATTAGATAAACTAGCTTTTGCTTATTCTATAACTTTTGAGGAGCCTTTTGAAATTTCAAGAAGAATAGGCAATGTAGAAAAAATAGCTAGTCAAATGACTGCAAAATTTTCAATAGCTAATCCGCCATTAACTACGGAACAGTCCGATCAATTGAAGCAAAATTTGGAGTACAATGTTAGAGATAATACATTGCTAAGAATGTATAGACTAGCAATAAAAAATAATAATCCAATGGAAAGGTTTTTTCTTCTATATGGAATAATTTATTTATTGTTCAGAAATCAAGAAAAAGTCGATTCTTTCATAAAAACTACATCAGGGTATGATTCCTCAAAAGAAAAAGTTAGCGGAAATCGAGAACGATCAGATAAAGAAACTATTTATACTTGGTTGAGGAATCAGATAGCACATATGAATAGATCGACAAATATAAAAGATATTAGAATGCAAATAATAAGCAATCTTAATGAGTTTCAAAACATAGTCAAAGAAGCTATGAAGCTTAAAAACAACGGATTAAGAAATTTTTAAATGGGTCTCGTAGACATCAATAACTTTGGTTCATTTTTATGTCAAATTGAAACACGGCTTGGAGACGTCTCCAGTCATGTTCGGAATTCCGCGGTAAATTCCCTGTTACAAACACTATAAAAAAGAACCGGGGGTGCATTCCCTCACGGTTCTTACTCACATAATATCATATATTGTCTGGAATTGGAAGATGTTGTATTATTGTGTTGGAGGTGATTATGTGGAAAGAGATATGAAAATGTTATTTGGGAAACTCCTTGGGGAAATTTAAAGGGTTCAAAGACGAACTGAACCAGATTCTTGCCCAGTAGGAAAAGGAACTGTGTACGGCCTATTAAATGGTATGGAAACAATCGTGGATGAGGAAATCAGTCGAATCGGATTTATTTCTAATGAAAAATTCTCGGCAATGTGTAAAATTCTTGATGGCTATTTCTACGATCAAACCAATCTTGATAAATTCAGAGGATTTTATGATATCGAAAGTGAATTAAATTCTGTCGGGGTAGATAGATCGGAAGCGATTAGGATATTAACTTATTTAAAGGCAAACGGAAGTTATGAAGAGTTAATCGATAAAATGAATAGCCAATATTCACCGGTTGAATGTAAGAGATTTAAAGTAAGTGAATTGGACAGTTAGGCAAATATATGTTATCAAGCACCTCACAGGGGGTGTTTTTTTTATTGGAGGAGACAATATGAACATCCAAACCATCCCGATAAATCGAATCAATTCAGCAGTGTATAATCCGCGCATCGATCTTCAGCCTGGCGACCCAGAATACGAAAAGCTGCGCAGGAGTATTGAAACTTTTGGATATGTGGAGCCCATAGTATGGAACGAGCGAACAGGCAACATGGTCGGCGGTCATCAACGATTCAAGATTCTTAAGGCTCGCGGCGATACTGAGGCAGTCGTCTCCGTTGTCGACCTAGATGATCAGCAAGAGCGATTATTGAATCTTGCGCTGAACAAGGTATCCGGCCGCTGGGATGAGGAGGCGCTGGCCAGTCTGCTGGAGGAGTTGCAAGCTACTGGAGCTGAGCTTGATCTATCCGGATTCGATTCGGATGAGATCAACAAGCTACTGGCTGACTTCGCGGAGCCGTCGGCAGATCAACTCGGAGATTTTCAGAATCGGGAGTTGGACGTTGACGATTTCGATGAATCACAATTCGACTGCAAATGCCCTCGCTGCGGCTTCGTCTTCGATCGGGAGGGTGCATCATGAGTCGTTCAGCATGGGATTGGCGGCTGTCTGACCTAGCCAGTGTACCGCAAAATGGTCTGACTGTATTTTCTTGTTTTGCCTGCGGCGGTGGTTCGACAATGGGATATAAGCGTGCCGGCTATAAGGTGCTTGGAAATGTTGAGATTGATCCGCAGATGATGCGCATCTACAAGCAGAATCATAAGCCGATATTCTCGTATCAAATGCCAATTCAGGAGTTTAAGAAGCTTCCTGATGACGAACTGCCGCCAGAGCTATTCGACTTAGACATCTTGGACGGATCCCCGCCATGCAGCGTGTTTTCTACTGCTGGGGCGCGTGAGGATAAGTGGGGCGGTGAGTTTGCCTTTCGTGAAGGACAGGCAGTGCAACAGCTTGACGATTTGTTCTTCGACTTTTTGGATGTGGCTGCTAAACTTCGACCACGTGTTATTGTTGCAGAGAATGTTAAGGGTATGATGATAGGGAAAGCGCGGGGATTCGTTAGTTTAGTCATCTCGAGACTGCGCGAGATTGGATATAAGACACAGTTATTCTTGCTTAATTCTGCGACAATGGGTGTTCCACAAAAACGGGAACGCCTATTTTTTATTGCAACAAGAGAAGATATGTCTTTCCCGAAGCTTAAGCTAGTGTTCAATGAATTACCTGTGCTATATGGTGACATTCGTAATGGTGAAGGAAAGCTGATCAATCCAGAAAGCAGGACGTATGAGCGTTGGAATAAGAAGCGTCCACCCGATCTCAATATGGGGGATGTAACAGAACGAGAAGAAGGCAAGATGAGTAATTTTAACACGATTCTACTTAAGAACAACAGAGTAGCAAATACGCTTGCCAGTTCTTCTGTGTTCCTTAGAGATGATGTTCCGCAGCATATTAGCGATATCGATATTATTCGGATGCAGACATTTCCGTCTGATTATGACTTCATGGATGCTTCAGTTCAGTATGTATGTGGCATGAGCGTTCCACCATTGATGATGCAACGGATAGCTGAGCAGATATATGTCCAATGGTTGGGGAGTGGCAGAGTGTGCTAGAGTGCATGGAATTAGCTAGATTTAGAACTTCTTACACCTTAATCACACAGTAAAACACAATGCTGGCTTACTAGCGAGAAATTACGAAATAACATATACTCTGTTCAAATACTTTTTTGGAGGGATTAATATGTTATTTGAAAAGCTTACTAAGAAGGAACAAATCTTAAGATTGTACAAACAAGGATTGCGCCAAGTTGATATTGCTAAGCAATTAAAGATTCATCAAAACTACGTGTGGAAAGTAGTTAATGAAAAGTGATTTTAGGATACAAAGAGAGGCGCGTTAACGCCCCTCCATTCAGACCGGTCACCCCGGTCGAGATCATGCACAGCCGTGGCCACGGATTTGCGAACGCATGATCTCATATCCATCATACTGGATGTTGGGGTGATTACCAATGCCGAATAAAGATGATTTGTTGCAACAACATGAGCTGGAAGTAATGCAAGGAATTATGGAGAGTAAGGAGCAGTATCGAAAGATCATCAAAGCAGCGATTACAAGATGGGTACGAGATTTTCAAGATAACCGGATTGAGATTAATACTGTCGACGATCTGCGGAAGCTAATAGAACTTGATATTGAGCTTCAGAAAGACGAACTGTAAGAGGTTGTTTTTTTTCAACTTCATTAATTACAACTATTAATCTCTGCTTGAATTTCCTCTCATAGTCTGTAGCTATTATGTGGATCGTGATCGCAAAAAACATAATGGCAACAATGGAAAGAAATTTTAATAACCATATTATGTGCTCACTTGATTCAGAGAGCAGAGAAGAAGGAAATGGAGAACCCATCCATGAACCTAATAAAGCCATAGCTGCAAATAAAACTGCTAATATGCTCAGAAGTAAATTGAACATCTTTACAATATAAGATTCTTCAGGGGGAGAGCCTGCGTGTAATTTTAATTTTCTAAAAATGTCAGGTGACAATGAATTTATTTCATCAAATAACTGTTCTATATTGTTTGAAAGACGTTTTTTTGTTTTTCTTGAAATATTACGTCTCATGCAGTTGAAAATTTTATTTTTTGTCCTAATGTAAGCAAAAACTTCCAACGGGACAATAAGAAGAATGATGAAACAAGAGATGTAAAACGCTATATCTAAAATCAAAGAAATCTCTCCTTTAATTAATTTTAATACAATCACAAAGTAATTATCGACATCGGAGGTGGTGATATGTAGTGGCAAGGCAAAGAAGTCCTGATCGTGATAAAGCAAAGCAAATGTGGTTAGAGAGTGGCGGCAAGATGCTACTGAAAGATATTGCCGCAGCGCTTGGCGTTGGTGATACACTAATACGAAAATGGAAGAATCAAGATAATTGGGAAGCTGATTTGAATAGTAACGTTACCAATGAAAGCAATAGTAACGTTACCAATCGAAAGGGAGCGCCAAAGGGTAACAAGAACGCCGTCGGCAACAAGGGCGGCGCACCGAAGGGTAATCAGAATGCCAAAGGGAACCGCGGCGGGAAGGGTGGTCCGCCTGGCAACAAGAAGGCCGTCAGGACTGGCGAGTATGAATCTATTTGGTTCGATACGCTAGATGAAGATGAGCAGCAGCTGCTAGAAGAAATCGATACCAATCCTATAGCGCAGGCAGATGAAGCCATTACACTATTGTCCATACGTGAACGCCGCATGCTAAAGCGTATTAAGCGACTGACGGATGGGCTTACTGAGAGTCAAAAGCGCGTGCTGCAGCAACTAAAATCGATCAAAGATGTTATCGAGGTTCGCGATGAAAAAAGCGCACGGATGAAGAAAGTGCCAACGGTCCGTAATGAAATGGTAGAAGCTGAGATCGAAGAAACGACCTATCGCGCCATCGATGATATTTTGAAGCTTGAAGAAGCGCTCACTCGCGTCCAGGACAAAAAGCTGAAGGCTATTGAATTAATGAATAAACTTCTTGCGGTGGACGAGGAAAAACAAGTCCGTACCGCTATCCTACAGATCGAGCTCCAGAAACTCCAAGGAGGCGTCGGTGCAACACAAAGCTGGACTGATGCGCTTAAGGAGATTGCGGAACGTCGAAAAGCCAAGCGTTCTGAGGTGACAACTTATGAGTAAGCCTTACAATGTTGTTGCTGATTTGACTCAGTTGCTTGATTTATATTGGGACGATCCGGTTGCATTTGGCGAGGACATGCTAGGCTTTGATGCTGATGATTGGCAGCGCGCAGCTATGATGGATGTAGCTCAATATCCGAGGACCAGTGTGAGATCCGGGCAAGGTGTAGGGAAAACTGGTTTTGAAGCTGTACTTGTCATTTGGTTCCTATGTTGCCGACCGAATCCGAAGGTTGTTTGCACAGCTCCGACGAAGCAGCAGCTTCACGATGTACTTTGGGCCGAAGTTGCTAAGTGGCTCGAATCATCTATGGTGAAAAATCTGCTCAAATGGACTAAAACCAAGGTTTATATGATCGGTCATGAAGAGCGGTGGTTTGCTACTGCTAGAACAGCCAATAAGCCCGAGAACATGCAAGGCTTTCACGAAGATCATATGTTATTTATTGTTGATGAGGCATCAGGGGTAGCGGATCCAATTATGGAAGCTATCCAGGGTACTTTATCCGGTGATGATAATAAGCTGCTCATGTGTGGGAACCCCACGCGAACGAGCGGCTATTTTTATGATTCACATAATCGTGATCGTAAGCTTTTTCGAACGCACAAGGTGGACAGTCGCGACAGCAAGCGTACAAGCAAAGAAAATATTCAGATGCTTATCGATAAGTATGGTGCTGAGAGTGATGTTGTTCGAGTTCGTGTGTATGGTGATTTTCCAAAGGCTGAAGCAGATGCATTCATAGCGCTCGAGCTTGCGGAACTAGCTGCAAATGCTAAGGTAGAACATTCTGGAGACACGTTGCATTTGGGCGTAGACGTTGCTAGATTCGGTGATGATGAGACCGTGATTGCTCCACGTATTGGCACAAAGGTATTTGACCTTCATTGCTACAATAAGCAAGATACAATGGTTACTGCTGGATCGGTTATCGCGATCGGTAGAGAGATGATGCGATCGTTTCCGCAACTCCAGAGAGTATCGATTAAAGTCGATGATAGCGGAGTAGGCGGCGGTGTGACTGACAGGCTGAATGAAGTCATACGTGAGGTAGGCTTATACAACTGGACAGTTGTTCCTATAAACAACGGAAGTAAAGCATCTGATGATGAGGAAGAGCATTATGAGAATCGTGGTACTGAAACTTGGGCTACTGTCCGAACCTTGCTGCAGGAGAGCTTTTCGAAGCATATGCAGGGCTTGCCAGCAGAAGTCGAGCTTCCGAATGATGAACGCTTAGTAACACAGTTCACACAGCGTAAGTACCGCATGACCAGTAAAGGTAAGCTTGCGCTTGAACGAAAAGAAGATATGAAAAAGAGAGGACTGGATTCCCCAGATAGGGCGGATGCAGTCGTTTTGTCGTTTGTGGAAGAAAGAATGATGCAATACAGCAACCAGCGTCCGAGCGGCTGGTAGAAAGGAGAGTAGCATGACAATCAATTATCTAAAAAAGAAGTTCCCGCCGCCACCCTTTGATAATGAGTTTGCAAGCATGCTCTATTTTAGGTCCCTGTATGATGGAAATCATGCTGAGATATTCCCTCGTGCGAAGATGGTTGGCGCTGAGCGTCGTTCTAAATGGCGCCGAAAAAGTTATAAGGAATGGGAGCAGACACACGAGACGATCCAAAGCAATCATCCGTATATTGTGGCCAACTTCAGTTGCCTGGTAGCCGAAGTACCGGCTGATCTCTTAAATCGGGCACTCGGCAACGTGTCTGCAGATATTGAAGATGGAGAAGAACTTGAGTTTGTTGCTTCAGTGGTTTTGGCATCGAAGGTCAATGATAAGATCTGGGCGGCCGTGACGCAGCAGCAGGTTGATGGCACTATCGCTTATAGAATACGTCGGAACGATCGAGGACGAGTCTGGTTTGAGTGGCTGATGGGTGATCAATACCTGCCACATGACGACGATCAGGGTGCGGATATTGCATGGATCGAAGTATGGGGCGAAGAAGGGAACAAGAAACGTTTTCTGCGTGTTGAGAGGCAAATGTTGACTAGTGATGGCCTGCAAGTTTCGCAGCTTGTTTTTAAAATGGAAAGCGAAACTGTTAATGAAGAAGTCGATGTGCGCGAATATGCCCAGGAGTACGGCGTTGATGTGCCTGAAGATGTCGAACTGCCCGGAGTTACCGAATTGCTCTGTGGCAGCGTGCCGAATGAAGAGACGCTGGGGAGCCCCCGGGGGCGATCAGCGCTACGTAACATCGATGTGCTGCAGGAGGAAATCAACTGGACGATTACTCGGGACTCAATCGTTTTTGAGAAGCATGGCAAACCGAAGCTTGCGATTCCGAGAGCACTCTGGGATACAGTAGCCAATCAAAACATGAATCATTACGGTGGAAGATTTGTACGAAATGCAGATCTGGAAGTTGTTAGCTACGATGAGAAAAACGGAGCAGTTCCGACGTATATTACATGGGATGCAAAGACCGAGCAATCCTTCGCTCATGTGACCAGGCTTATTCAATACATGCTGGCTGTTTCCAAAACCTCCCTACAAGCAGCTGGCTTAGAAGAGGCGAAAGGGCAGTCAGGTGTTGCACTTCTTTACCTCTGGATCCAGTCAGTAATTAAAACCGAGTCAACACAATCAAAGTTTGATTCTGCCATTAAAAGTGCAATTAGAAAATGTATTATTCTCGAAAATGCTCTTGGTGGTAAAGAGATGGAAGTAAAAGATCCCGTTGTTGAATGGGGCGATATGCTGCCAAAAGCTGAATCAGAGCGTGATCGAGAAGAAATGGAGAAGTATGCTGCAGGCGTGCAATCTCTTGAAACTACAGTTAGACGCATGCATCCGGATTGGAGTGAGGATGCGATTGAGTCTGAGATTCAAAAGATTCAAGATGAGCAAGCGGCTACTCGTATGAATCCAACTTATAGCCAGCCGCCGAAAGTGACGTTGTAGTATGAAATACGAAGATATCGTTAGACTATTTTCCGAAACAGATGAGCGCCTGCGATCACTTGTACAACAGTTAGAAGATGGTAATCTGAGCGCTAGGAGAGTTGAGCAGCTTTATCGTGAAATCGAACAGATAGTAGCTGAACTTGCCGCGCGAGCAGGATTAGATGTGGCAGAATTGATAGGGAACTCTTATCGAATTGGCGCAGAGATCGCAGTCAATCAAATAGTTGCAGCAGGTGTAGCGAAGGACACGATTAACAGCACAATTAAGTCATTGCACCACCAGCGAGCTGCACAGGCTATTTCGGATGAAGCTTTTTATTCCATTCTAGAATCAACTGATCACATGGCTCTGGATGCTAAGCAGCGTATTAAGCATGCCGTTCAGTTGGCGAACGAGAAGTCATTGACGCTCGGTATGAGCCGAAGGGAAGCGATTAAGCAGACTGTAGCTGAACTTAATATGAAAGGCATAACAGGCATCGTTACTAAAAACGGAGCGCAAATACCGGCCGATAAGTATATTGCTGGCGTTGTCCATTATCATCAACGCAAAGCACATGTAACAGGTACCGAGAATATGGCCGTGCAAAATGGATATGACCTTGTGTACGTCAATTACGTTGGCATCACCTGTGAGCATTGCGCTCGAAAGCAAGGTCGTGTGTACTCCCTCAGTGGGAACGATAAGCGCTGGCCGCACATGATAGATGAATACAAGCCGCCGTATCATTCGCATTGTGTTCACAGCATGTCCATTTGGATTGAGGAGTACCAGTCTCCTGAAGAAGTGGAGAGACTGCTAGAAATCTCGAGCCGGCTTAGCGAGGAGACACGATCAGAGCGTAATATCCGGCGGTACAAAGAGCTGCAGCAGCAGAAGGCCCATGCTAACGAAACACGTAAGCAGTGGATGCGATATAAATCCGTGCTTCCGAACGATACGCCAGACCTTCGAACCTTTGCAAATCAGAAGGCACGAAATACACAACGCTATCGCGATCTGTTGGAGGATTACCGGAAGGCTAGAATCAGAACTAATAAAAAATAGTATTAATAGATTGGGAATTATTTGATTTTTTAGTAATAGAGATAGATAATTATAAAGCAAAGGAGCTGATAAAAATGATAATTTTTTTCAAAAAAATAATCGATGTTATTAAGACAGAGCCTGCACCAAAAGGTGAAGGGCATTTTTTGTTTAAAGTGAGCGAGAAGTATAATCAAAATCTCTTTATATATACAAGTGATAGAATTACTTTTAATAAAACTTGTGCGGAGATTTGGGAAAGTGATCGAAAAGTTTATGAATCAGTCTCGCTTGAAACATTTTCAGACGAATTAATTAATTTTTTAGAGGATTTTATCTTCACAGAAAAAACAATTACTGAAAAAGATGTTTCTCTTTTTTTGGGTAAATTTATTTTGCTGCCTAATATAGAGTGGTTAATTATAAAACCCCTATATGGTGCTGAATTTGACGACAAGACTGATCCTATCGAACTTGGTGATTTCGTAATTTATAAGAAAGCAATTCATAAGGACTTAATTTCACTTCAATCTCCATATATAGATTCGTCAACGATTTGGGATGAGCTCGATAGTGAATATACTGATCTATTGATAACTACTACTGTTACTTCAAGATACAGTGATCTAGCTGTCTCTATTGCAGAAGTGAAGTTTAATGAGTTTGAGAATGTCATGAGGTACATGATTGGCCGGCAAACGATATTTAATGTTTCTGTTCTAGATACACATTCTATGAGAGAAAACCACACTTATATTTTTTCAGAGGCTAACGCCTTAAGAAATATATCTAGTCAAGGAGTATTTAGTAATATTCAATTAAACAATTATTTTATTAGTGAGCAAAATGGTAATAATTCTATTTGGGAAAAAATGAAGTTGAGTAGTAAGACTGATATTGATCGCCGCATAATCTCAGCCGTTATTTGGATTGGAAAAGGCCTCAAGGAAAAGGATTATACTAATTCATTCATTCAATATATATTTGCTTTAGAAGCACTTTTTATGTTTCAGTCAAAAAATGTATTGGTAAATCCTTCAATAGCAAATCAATTAGCTGAATTTTCTTCATTCATTTTAGGGAGTGATGTTGAGTCACGAATGGATGTCATGAAAAAAGTCAAAAGCATGTATCAAATTAGATCTGCAATTGCTCATGGTGGGGCAAAGAATGTGACACTCAAAGATTCTATTGATTCTTACCGTTTAATAAAAAGAATACTGACAAGTCTACTCACTGACCCTGAATTAAAATTAATAACCAATATTGAAAACTTACAAAAATGGGTTGACAACAAGAAGTTTTCTTGAAAACAACAAAAAAATTTGGTCGCCTCTTTAGGGCGGCTTTTTCTTTTGTCCAAACCGTGGCATGACATAAAACTGCTATTCGAGGCTAGTCCACCCGGACTTTAAATAGGAGGTCATTTGAAATGTTCAAACCATACAGATTTCGCATGAATCTACAACTGTTCGCTGGTGATGGGGGAGGCTCCGGAGGTGATGGAGGTGGTTCGGGCGGCAATGGCGGTGACAGTGAAGGCGCTGGAGGTGGAGAGAAAACTTTCACCCAGACCGAACTTGATGTTGCTGTTCAATCGCGGCTATCAAGGGCTGAGAAAGCAGCGAAGACAGCTCTCGCTAAGGAACTTGGATTTGACTCTGTTGAGGCTATGCAAGCTGCCTTGAAGAAGCCGGAAGACAACAAAGGCGATAGGTCCAAGAAAAAGGATGAAGAGCCCGTCGATGTCGATGCTTTACTAGAAGAAAAATTGAAAGAACGCGAGAAAGAGCAGAACGCCAAGACCTTCAAGCGTCTGCTTGCTGCCGAGGTTAAGGTTTTGGCGAATGAACTCGGATTCGCAGACTGGGAGGATGCTCACGCCCTCGCTGATCTATCCCAGGTTAAAGAGGATGACAAAGGCAATTTGACCGGAGTGAAGGAAGCGCTGGAGGATCTGCTGAAGAAAAAGCCGCACTTGGGAAAGCAAAAGCCAGGCGGAGGTTCTTTTGGTGCAAATGTAGGCGGCGGTGCTGGCGGCGGTGATGAAAAAGCACGTCAAGAAGCATTGATTAAACAAGCCCAATCACGTGGAGTGATACCTGTTCAACAGACGGTACACAACCCGTGGGGCAATTAATAAGGAGGTAAAACGATGAGACTGCAACCCACAAAACGATTTGAAGTAATTGCTGATCCGGAAATCCTAGCATCATTTGAGGTTGTCCGAGAAGTGACGAATGGTATCACTATTGATTCATCTAAGATCACGGCAGATGCTAACGGTGATAAGATTATCCGAATTGGTATGCCGATGGCTAAGGTTACAGCAACAGGCAAGTTTGTGCCATATGACGAGGACGGTACTGACGGTAGCGAGAACCCTACTGTCATTTTGAAGCACACAGTAAACGTCAAGGATGGCGATCATGTTGTTGGTGGCTATGAGGTAGGCAAGTTTATTAAAGAGCGAATCCCTGTCACTGTTGATGATACGCTGATCTCTAAGATGCCACACATTGTATTTGCTTAATTAAATTGAAAGGAATGAAGGAAATAATGAAGAAACCATTTCTGTTGGAAATGAATCTCCAGACGTTTGCTGCTGGGAATCCAATGAATTTAACTTTAGAGCAGGCGCTGACATCAAGCGACCTGCTTGTTTATTCTCGTAATCTTGCAATCGATAACGAATATTTGCATCCGTTGCTCTTCCCTCCAAAGGAGACATCAGAACTAACAGTAGATGTACTCAGAAGTGAATCGAACAATATTCCGGTTATGGCGAAAATCGCAGAACTTGGAACAGAGGTAGAGTACGCGTCCCGTGAAGGTCTTTCCGGCACTCGCGTAGAAATTCCAAAGATTCAACTAGGGCGCTATATGGATGAACGCCTTGTACGTCTTGCGTTGCAAGCTTCAGGAGATTTTGGGTTACGACCGCAAGAAATTAATCAACTGCGAAACAAACAATTCGATGATGCAGGTTTCGTTGTGGATGCTATTCGTGCTCGCCGAGAATGGGTAGCTATGAAGCTTGTTGCAACTGGTGCTGTGAAATATGTAGAGGGCGACGTAATGGTGGACGTTGATTATGGTTATACAGCCGATCAAAAACCTGTGCTTACTGGAACTGATAAATGGAGTGACTTGGATAACTCTACTCCGCTCATGGATATCCAGACATGGGTTGGCAAGATGCGTGACTTAGGCATTGTCGTTAGTCGCGCATTAACATCTACCAAAGTACTCTCGCTTTTATTACAAAACAAGTCTATTCGCTTGCAGTACCATGGCAATCCAAGCGGATCAGCAAACCCGCCGCAGCTTAACCGAGCGCAACTTAACTCTGTTCTCACTGATCTTGGTCTGCCGCGTATTGCAGTCAACGATAAAATGTTGCGAAGTGAGGATCGTGCTCTCACAAACAATAGAGTGACTTATACTACGGCTCGAACATTTGAGGAAAGTAGATTCATTCTTATGCCTGAAGGTCCATTAGGTAATTATCTATGGGCTCAGACAACTGAAGAAATGATTGTGAATGACATTCCAGCAGAACGTACTGGTGACATGGGGCTGTATGTGTTCCGTGATGTTACCAAGAATCCGATTCGTGTACGCACAGCTGGTGTGGCACTGAACTTCCCAGCTTTCGGGTTTGCCGATTCTATTGTTTCTGCAACGGTAATTTAAGGAGCGCCTTCCGGTGCTCCTATTTTCTTTGAAAGGAGATAGAAGCAATGAATGTAACACTAAAGGCACTAACAAAAGTAGACGGCCAGTGGCGCAAGTCCGGTGAGATAATTAAGCTCTCCGATGCTGAGGCAAAACGTCTTATCAGCATGGGTGCTGCTATCACTGCCAATGGCACAGCAGCGGTAACGGAGCAGGACGATGTTGAAGCTATGCGTGCTGAACTGGCCCGACTGCAGGAGTTCGAACGGCAGCAACTAGCGGCATCCGCAGAAGCTAAAGCCAAGGCTGAGCAAGAAGAGGCAGAACGCAAGGCTGCTGAAGTTGCAGCAGCCAAAGCCAAAGCTAAGCCTGACAAGGAGTGATCCTGATGGACAGGCAGGCAGTGAATGATTGGATCTCCGAGAATTTGCTCGATACAGAAGCATGGCAACGATCATCTGAGCAGCGGCAATCTGTTGCTGTGAAGCAGGCTGAACGTGTACTTGCACGTTGGTATCCAGAGGTCGAACTAACTACTGAGCTAGTAGCATATCAGTCCGTTTGGGAGTTGCAGGGCATCGATCCAGCGCTAAAATATCAGAAGCACAACGTTAAGACTGTAGCTGATAACGGCGAAACAGTCAGCTACAAGGATGGGGAGCGACCTGTTGTTGCTCCAGATGTACGAGAACTGCTAGGGGCTACTGCAGAGGAGCTTGCAGAGATTGAGGCTGAAGAAGCAGCATTGCGACAGTTTGGCGGTGCTTTGGTATGAGTCTATTCGGTTATCCGTCAATGGTGGCTCACTTCCATTCCGAAATTGATGATTGGGGGCGGCCGCTTCCACCGGTTCAAACGGACAGAGCAGCCAAGGTCGTCGAGGAGCAGCGGCTGATCCGGAATGCCCGCGGAGAAGAGGTGCAGATCGCGTATACGGTCCACATCGAAGGGGCGATTCCAATTGGTTTTGATGATTACTTCTTTTATGTCGATCAGCTCGGCGCCGAGATCCGCGTCGATGTCGCTCATTATGAGGTGAAGAAGTATCTTGGAACCGACGATGTGAAGAAGGTGATTGTCTATGGCCGGGGCAAAAGGGTTTAGCTTTAACCTCGATGGGCTCGAAGCTATGATTAGTGCACTTGATGCTGCAGTTGAAGAAATCGATGCAAGAATAGATGCCACACTAGAAAGACTTGCTCTCAAAATTATTCACGATGCCAAACGACTTGCGCCGATCGACACGGGAGACCTTGAAGCTGCTCTTATAGTTGGCGAGGTTAAGAAACTGATTGGTGTTTCTTACATTGATTTTGGTACGAGCCCAGAAGTAAATGATTATGCGGTTGTTCAACACGAAGGTTTTCGAAAAACAGCTTCTGGCAAAATCGTACAACTTACGCCTGGCGAGAAAACACGTAGTAAGGGTGCATATAACGGTGAACTGCCGGGGGCAAAGTATCTTGAGCGCGCAATCAAAATGAATGAGAAGCTGATCATCGAAGAACTATCTAAAATACTGGAGGGATGAACCTTGCTGTCGGAGGACTTGATTAGCTATTTGGCCTTATCGGGCTTTAACGTATTCCCAGACGAGGGATTCATACCTTCTGACTTGCCGGACAGCAAACTGCCGGCTCTTTTTGTATTTGGTACCGGGGGATACGCTTCACATGATTACATCCCGCGAGACAATCCGACCTACCAAGTAATTATCAAAGGAAAGTCGTATAAGGCTAATCCGGCCAATAAGAGGGCAGCTGAGGCGGAGGCAAAACGTTTAATTGATTTGCTGCATCGTAAAAGTAATTACTTAGCCGGGGATGCTTATGTCTGGTCGAGCAAGGCGCTCCAGTCTAATCCAATTCCGTTGGGCTTGGATGGACAAGATAGACCAGTGTATTCTACCAACTTTATATTTCAGACGAGAGGAGCATGATTCATGAACGATCCAATAATTTATTCAGGTCCTGGTATTTTTGAATGGGGAGTCGATGAAGAAGGACAGCTAGAGATTGACGGTTTTGTCATAGATCTTACTCAAGGCGGCATCACATTTACAACAACGACAACTTATTACGATCCGACAACAGACCAAACGGGTACGGCGCCAATCGATTCTATTTCTACAGGCACAACTGGAAGCGTAGCTTTCGAAACTCCAGATATGGACTTTGAGAAGGTTATTAAGTTTAACCCTAATGCAATTAAAGTCGGTGGTGCTGCGGAAGGAGCTCCGGTTAAGTACCAAGTTACTGGACTAGCAGGTAAGAGGTTGCCGCGCAAACGGGCGGTTATTAAACCTCTTGGCATCGATGATCCAGATCAATTCATTTACCTGGAAAGTGTGGGTATTAAATTTGATATGAACGCAGGCTACGTATTGGATAATAACCGTAGATTTACTATCAATGCGATTGCCTATCCATCTCTCGCAGCTACACCGAAAGGCCTGTTATACACTTGGGGTGACATTACGGCAACTGCATAATCTAAAGCAAAGAAGGCGCCATCCAGGGCGTCTTCTTTGTGAAAGGAGAAAGTCATATGTCTACAAAACGTATTGAAAATGCTCGTAAATATTTACAAGCCCTCGAAGAGTACAGCCTATTTTTTGCTGACCATGACGAACTAATAGCAGCAGGGCTCTTAGATGCTGAAACATTTATGCCTACGGCTAAGGCACATGCTTTTATTGACAATACTCACAATAACAAACGATGGATGAAAGTAAAATCAAAGGCTACTTCGTTAGAAAAAGCAGTTCTGCTAGCAGATCAATATGCTCGTGAAGACTTAGGACTAATCTAAACCGAGTGCTTTTTTTGCATAGGTTTCTGCTAATGCGGCAAGTAAATTTATAGCTACCACTCCAGATGATTTTGCTGTTTCCTTTACTTTTGACCAACGTGAATTGTCGCGTACATTGTCGAGAAATAAGTGGCCATCATAAGTTAAACCACGAATTTTAAGTATTCTACCAACCGAGCTAGTAATATCAGTACCTATTGTCTCAATGAAACCGGCTTCTCGTAAGCGAATTGAACAGTAAAGTATTTCTTTGTAGCTGTATTTAGCTAGATTATCATGCTCCTGCAATTTTGTAGAAAGCATGAAGCCATCAACATCTAATTCGGATTCTATTGTTAACAGTATATCTCGGACGCAATCATGGTTTAATTTCATAAGATTTGCCCCTTCCTGAAAGTTACTGATCAAATAATACATTCTAGCAGATAGGGATAAATCCTTTAAATACAAGGGGGAATGACAGTGTTTCCATTTATTAAGAAAGACCGTGTACAACTTGGTAAGAAGCAAGTAGAGATCCCGAAACTTACGCGTTCGCGTCTTAAGAAACTGACTGAGCACATCGGCACGATCGGTGAGTTTCTCGTTAAGTTATTCCTGACCCCTGAAAATGACCGGGCGGTCTTTATCGTGGCGGCCGCTGATGTTTTTATAGATGAAATATATGAGATTACGTCTCTGTTGAGTGATTTGCCGATCGAGTACCTGGACGAGCAAGCCAGCATTGCGCAATGCACCGAGTTCCTTCGCTTGACCTGGGAGCTCAATGATATTAATAAAGCCTTGGGAAACGTAAGCGGCCTGATTCCGCCGATGGCTCAGCAGTTCGTGCAGAGTATAATGGCCAGGATGGAACAGGCCGGCGGATAACGTGGGATGAATTTGTTCTTCACTGCTGTTTGACTTTGGGGAAGACACAGCATGAAATCGAGAACAATTATTTTTGGATTGATTTACCTCAGCTGCTGGAATTGAGCGGTGAAAGGCGAGCGAGGGACATGATTAATCACATCGAGGTATCTGCTTACCCTCATATAACTGATATGGAAGCACGTGAGGCAATCCTTAATCAGTGGCGTGGCCAGTTGCCAAAACCGCCGCCTGAGCCGCCGAAATCAGCACATGAGCAATACGAAGCATTGAAACTTCGATTGAAAGGAGGTTGATAATATGACGGTAGAGATCGGCGAGTTACGTGCCCGGCTTGTGGCCGAGGCGTCGCAGATGAAACAAGAGATTCATGCCGTGAAAAAAGAGTTTGTGGATTTGGGCGAGCAAGGAAAGAAAACAGCGACTGGACTAAAGAACGTAGAGACTGAAATTGCGAAGGTAGGATCAACTAAAGATCAAATTTCCAAATTAACAGCAACTCTTGACAACGTAAATGCTCGTATCGACTTACAGCGAAAAAAGCTGGCCGAATTGAAGGAATCATATGCTAACACATTCAATGAGGCTGCTAAAACCAAACTTCAGGAACAGATTCTTCGTACGGAGTCGACACTAATTAAGCTATCGCAATCATCCGATAATACAGCGCAAAAAATTTGGGCTCTAGAGGACAGTCTACAAGCAGCCGGACAGGAAAGCCAACAGGTGGCCAGTGGAATTGAGACTTTCGATCAAGCGCTCAAAGATATTGGGTTCAATGCGGAGCAAATCAAGGTCGTCAAACAGAACTTGGATAATCTCGATCCTGGCAGAGCTGAGAGGCAACTCGAAGAATTGAGCGCAACCCTTAAGCGGCTTGGTGTCGATAGTCAAAGCATCGAGAAAATTAAACAAGAGCTTCGTGAAACAGAAGTCGAAGCTCAGAAGACGACAAAAGGTATTAACGGGCTTTCGTCAGGCCTTGCCGCTCTTGGGGCCGGCGCAATATTCTCAAAGCTTGTCAATGGAGTGAAAACACTTTCTGAGGAAACTAATGATTTATCAAACTCATACAAAGGATTAGGTAATGCCGCTAAATCATTTAACCTTGATGCAGGACAAGCTGCTGATCTTGCAGATAAACTCGCCGATCGCTGGGGACTCAACAAGGCGGTTATGGCTGATACGGTCAAAACGTACACAACGCTTAACTTTTCTCTTGAGGAAACAGAAAAAATTATTACAGCGACTGCAGACGCTGCTGCTTATGGCAGACAGTCACATTTAGATTGGGATGAGGCGATTAAGAAGGTTGCAGAAGGGATTAAAGCAGGAAATTCTAACTTAACGGATTCTGCTGGGATCACGACCAACCTCTCCGTTATGCAGGAGCGTTACGCAAAATCTATTGGTACTACAGCTGGTAAACTCACGGAAGCTCAGAAGGTGCAGGCAGCCTATAACGGCATGCTTCAAGAAGGAGCGATTTATGCTGGTAATGCTGATGAAGCAATGACTGGACTGACAGGTACTCAGGCAACCTATCAATCAACACTGCAGGAAGTTCGTACAGAATTGGGCGAAGCGTTTATTCCTTATTTGGAGAGAGCGCTTGAATTAATCACACCGATCATTAAGAGCTTTTCTCTTTGGACAAGTGAGAATAAAGAAACTGTTGCAGGGCTAACAGCTGCAGCGATAGCTGTAACAGGATTTATTGCTGTTCTTAGTTCATTAGCAGCAATGCTAACCCTTGTTAATTCCTTGCTAGGGCCTATCGGCTGGACAATTCTAGGTATCGGATCTCTCATTGCAGGGGTTACTGCGTATTCGTTAGCAACCAATCAAGCTTCTGAATCAGTTAAAGAATTTACGGCCAATCAAGAGCAGCTAAACAAAGTACTAAGTGACTCGTCAAATAGTATGAATGTAAACCAATATAAAATGCTCCAGTCCAACCTCGAGACACTTAATGAGGTCTTGGAACGTCGTAATAAGCTAGAAAAAGAGTACAACAACCTTGTCACAATTGCAGAACGCGGCAACGGATCCATAGAGAATACACACAAGATATTTGAACTGGCCGACGCGATCAAGGCAGTAGACAAGGAGTTGAAGATGCTCGATTACAGTAGCGTTGAAGAAGCGGAATTTGCTTTAAGAGGAATGAAGCAGGCATCTGATGAAGCCTTGGGAGCTTTGGTATCTTTAACGCGAGAGAATATGCGTGAGAATATTGTGCTGGCAGATAACGTATCTGAGCTCAAAGCATTGTCTGAGGAATATGATAAATTAAAAGATAAAACTAACCTAACGGAACAACAGAAAGTACGCCTTGCCGATGCAGTACGGAAACTTAAGCAAGAATATCCGGAGCTTCATGTTTTGTTGGACGAGGAAAATCGCTGGCATATCAAAAACAAAAAAGCATTGGAAGATTACATTTCTGGCGAAGAAAATCGTTTGAATTCTGCAGTATCGACGTCTAAAAAAGTGATAGAAGCAGCGAAGATTGAAGCTGAGGAGCGTACTAGAATCGCTAGAGAAAACATGGCAGAGCTAGAGAGAATTGAAGGAAGAGGAAGTTCCACAGCTCCATTTATCAGCCCGACAATCGCGAGTTTTTTAGGGAAGCAAATGGAAACTACTATCGATGCGGTTAGGCAAAAGTTAACGGAAACTATCAATAGGGGTAACTATGAAATAAATGAGGCGAAGAAGCTTTTAGATGATTTGACAACAGGTGTAGATGCTTTCCGTCGTCCAGTTGAAAATGAAACAACTTCTGATAAGAAGAAGAACGGCAAGGATAAGAAGGTTAAGACAAAAGAGGAGCTTGCCCGCGAGGAATATCAAGCGGCTTTAAACCTGCTTGAGTATAAAAAAAATCTGAATCAATTATCAGAAAAGCAGGAGCTGGCGGCACTTGAAAATCTCGAAAAAAAGTATAAGCAATATGCCGAGATCCGCATGGATGTGGAAGTGCGCATCTATCAACTGAAAGAACAGATGTACAAGCGTGAATATGACGACGAGATGAAGCTTATGCAATATAAAAGGGAAATGGGCCAACTGACTGAAAAAGCCGAACTTGCCCGCTTGGAGAAAATGCTGGCTAAGTATAAGGATAGCTATGAACTCCGTACTCAATTAGAAGTACAGATATATAGACTTAAAGAGCAAATGGCCCAGAAGGACTTTCAACATAGTAGTGAATGGATCACTCAGGAAGAACGGCGGATGACTCTGGCCGGAGAATCGGAAGAAGCCATCACCAAGATGAAGATGGAGGCCTGGACGCGAGTACGTAGCCGGTACACTAAAGACACTGATTACTACAAGCAGGCTGACACTCAGCTTTATAATCTTCGTGTTGAATTAATTCGAAAAACGGAGAAGGCAGAGCAGGAAGCTGCACGAGAGCAGGAGACGCTTGTAAAAGATGCTTTGAAGAATTCTCTCAATGCAATTGATAAGGCCAAACGGACAGAGCTTAGTGCGCTGGATGAACGTAGAAAGGCTATCCAAGCATTTTATGATGGTCAAGCCGAAGCCATCAATGATTCAGAGCGACTAAAAGAGCGTAACGAGCTCGTTGCTGAAATGGATAAGTACCGCTTCGCAACATCTGAACGCGGTCAAAAGAAGTTCTTGGAACTGCAAGAGAAACTCCGGCAAATGGATATTGAGCAGCAAAAACGTAATCTGGAAAAGCAACGTGATCAAGAACTTGTAGCGCTAGACCGACAAAAGAAGGACATTGAGACTTTTTACGATGATTTACGTTTAGCAACTGAAGATTTAACGGGAGACCTGACAAAATTGTACAAGCTTGCTGATGATGAGCGTTTGAAGTCTTTTGTAGCAACCAATAACAGAATAAAACAAGAGATGGCAGCTTTGCAGCAGGCATTGTCAGCATATCATTCTTCAGTGTCCGTGCCTTCCGTTGGAAGTTCTGTGTCCGGATCAACAGGCGTCAATACGTCCAAGGTCGCCCAAATGCAGGCTAACAGTGCAGCCTGGCATACAGCAGATTCTGCGGCACGACAGCGTTTATCCGCTGAAAATAAAGCAATCGGTACGAGCTTGGGCGCCACTTATAACAACGGAGAAGGACGTTGGTACAAAGATGGTGTTCCACTTTACCATTCAGGCGGGATTGTCGGTGAGATGAATTTCCGTAGCCCTGAATTGCTGATGCCGGATGAGATCGTCAGTATCTTGCGACGTAGCGAAACAGTGCTTACACCAGAGCAGGTAAGTGGCTTAGTCGAAGCTGGCCAATCTGCAGGGCGAACCATCAATCATAATTATTATGGCCCATTGATCGAGAATAGCGGTGACGTTCACTTGGAGGATGACACAGATGTAGAAAGCTATTACCGGGAGCAGGATCATCTTGTACGGCAAATGATTGCGAGAGGGGAGAGAGCTGATGGATAATGGCGGCGCCACTTTCGGAGGTGTCTCTTTTGCGTCACTTGGGCTGCTATTAACTAAAGCGCATATTCCACTATTGCCCGAAACAGTGCAGACAGAGGAAGAGCTTGATGGGCTTGATGGATTAGTAGATGTGGAGACTAAGTATGGACCGCGTTTGATTGAGCTGGAAGTGTCGCTGATAACCGAAGATGAGACTGAATACCAGATCGCATTACAGCGGATCGCCAAGATATTCAATGCCCGTGCAGGGATTAAGCCTCTCGTCCTCGATCGAATGACAGGCAAGCAGTGGCTTTGCAAGTACAACGGCCGCATTCCGATCGAAAAGGTAGGCTCAATTGGGGAATTCACGCTTCCGTTTAAAACTTTTTTCCCATTTTCCGAGAGTGTTACTGATTCAGTGACGCAGCTTGAGTACGGTCAGGGTTACTCTTACGGTATGGGATTGCAGTATGCTGGGTTGGCCACATTCAACGTTACTTCCTCGCCGACTGACCTAACAGTTAACCATGCAGGTACTCACGAAGCCTACCCGCTAATCCGGTTGGTGGGTAGCGGCACCAATATCATTATCACCAACACGACAACTGGCGAGTCGTTGTCAATCAACCAAGTCATGTCTGCAAGTGATGTGTTGGAGATAGATTGTAGGCCCCTGGAGCAGATGGTTAGGAAGAATGGTATAAGTTCATTCAACGGTGTGCTTGGCACGTTTCCGCGACTCGTCGAAGGAGTGAACATTATAACGATAACTGCAACCGGAGCAAAGCTCACGGTTTCTTTTGTATTTCGACATACTTACCTCTATTAGAAAGGAGTGCATGATGCATGCGATTTGAAACGATTGGTAAGGAGCTAGATCCCTTGAATCTAGCTAAACATAATCGCAATCTATCGCGGGCAGATGCGGATCTCTCGTCTCTGCAGCAGCAAATCAGTACTGAGCAGCAAGCAAGGATTGCAGCTGACAATGCGCATGCTGGTTCGACATCCGCGCATCCAGCACAGCATATCACCTACAGCGGAGCAGTGGCAGGAGCTAAAAATGTTAAGGATGCACTAGATCGGCAGAATCAACGCATTGATAACATAGTAGCCAGTTCTGGCAGCGACAACTCAGAAATTGTCGACGCTCGTATCGGAGCTGACGGTATTGCCCATCCAGTACTTAAAGACCGGCTTGATCGCATGGAATATCGTCAGCTCGAAGAGAAGAACCAGACTCAAACACTGAAATACGGCGCCAACATCATAGAGACATCACAAGCAACGCCAGCTACGATTGAGTTTAAGGGGCGGTCGTCGGTTAATATACCAGGTAAACTAGGCGGGTTCGAAAGTTTAGATAAGTGGACGATCGCGGGAAATATAACCTTGGCTACGAACATAAAAAGAAGCGGCACAACTTCTTTAAGGTCCGCAGCTGAAAATAAGCACGCTGTAGCTACTTTGATATTGGACTATGAGTTAGATAAAAGTAAAAACTATTTCGTAGGCGCATGGGTATATGTAGAATCTTTTACAAGCCCGGGTGGTTTTGGTGTTAGGATTGCTGACTACGATTCCCCTCCTTCGACAAGATACAGCGCGTCAGCTAATACATCGATCGTTGGATCGTGGCAATTTGTTTACGTTAAAATACCGAAATCGAATACTATTATAGGTAAAGGAGTTCGTATATACGCAGGTACGACGACAGACACAACTGGTATTGCGTATATAGACGAACTTCGTCTCTACGAAGTCTCTGACGCAGATTTTGCAGCTATTGGCACAACGATTGTAGGCGAGGATATCGACAAGTATTTCCCTTACGTTGACGGCTTGCAGCATGCGCAGGGCTTGTCACTAAGGACTACGGGTAGGAATCTGTTGGCGGGCATCCCCGATACTTTACATGCCAACGCTGTATTAAATGCGCCATACGATTTAACGCATAACTCTACGTCTGCCGATAGGTCTTCGTCAATAATTTCGGTTATCCCAGGTCAACAATATACGTTATCAGCAGAATTAGTAGGTTCAAATGCACGTATAGGCATATATGAGAATGCAGTGTATAAAGCCGGAATATCTGCTGCAACACCTGTAGTTACGTATACCGCAACAACAGCCAACTTAGAGATAAGGTTTAATAGCACAGTCGCAGGAAAATTTGATTATAGAAATTGGATGCTCGTACTAGGTGGCGCTGACCAACTGCCGCCATCATTCGAACCGTACAATCCGCAATACATCAACGCACCTATTAAACTAGCAGCTAACGTCGATGGTAGTGTCGCGGACAGCTACGACAGCGCAACGGGTAAGTTGTTTAGACGTTGGTTAACGAGTATGAAGCTTGACGCATCATTACCTTGGGAACATTACACCAATACTAATGCTGATACAGTAGAACTTGCGTCTAATCTTACACTTACAGGTATTAATTGGACGGGGATTGTAGAAACATATACAGGAGAAATATTACCTACAGTTATTGGCCTTAACCAATTAGCACCTTCACATCTCTTAGCTACAAATGGCACTAGGATTTACTTGCGCTTGCGAAGAACAGATACTGGGTGGAATGCTTCTCTTCCTCCAAATACAATTACAATTAAAGCCCTAATGAATGGCTGGAAAGCAAATGCAAACAACGGATCCACATATACTTCGTGGGTATCGATTCTTGATGGTTCTACAGCTCCAACTAATACAATAGCCTATGTGTCTGCAAATAAAGCGCCGGGTTGGGATTGCTACGCTACACTTGATTACGCACTCGCGACGCCTGTAGTCGAGGATATCAGCGGCGATCTAGGCGGGCTTTTAGTGTCTAGCGGCAGCAGCCAGTTAGAGCTAGTCGACGGCGTGATTTTTAATGAGCCCATAGTACCTCGATTAAGCGGTACTATGTATGAAATTAATCGGACTATTGGGGATGTTAACAATAAATTGAAGCACAGAGGTTTCCGCATACTAGGTGTTTATCAGAATGGGAAACTAGATCCACAATGGAAAATCTATAAACTAGCCGCCACGGACTACTGGACGGATGGCGTAGGAGCAGAGATTCGGTCATCTGATTATGATCCAACTGCTGTGTATACCGTAACCTACCAGGTACTCGATCGCTACAAGTACACCGCTGGCATCCGACAAGCAACCTTAACCTATCAATCATCGCCCGGTTCAGTGATAGCTAAGAACGCCCAAAATATCGCTGATTTACAGCGTAGTGACGGTATACAAGATTGGATTTTAGCACAACATACTGCGCGACTACTTGCGCTGGAGGAGGCATAACATGAATCCGACATTACAAGAAGCAGTAGATTATCTTGAAAGAAAAGGCATTAAAGTCTCACCACATAAGAGTACGTTTCAGGTCAACACGGAGATGGTAGCTATCCTGTTGACTTTTTTAATGGCTGAGATTGACTATCTCAATGCACGAATAACTTCACTGGAAGGAGGCGGTAGTGATGCTGAATGAAGTTTTTCTCGGAATGTACCGTACAGCTCTTTATTCAGGAAGGCTGCCTATTGAATTTGTGCCGGAGCCATATAGATCAGCACTGATTGCGGAAATGAACCCTCCTGAATCTGAAGGCGGCGGGGGAGAATGAGTAGCCTGGAGCTATGGGATGATTCGGGGCGGTTGGGCTTTCTGCCGTCGGCCTCCAATGTTCGCGTGCGCGAAGTGTTGAACGGTGAGTATTATGTCATATTCCGTTACCCGAAGCTGCATGCTGATGAGCGGTACGAATTACTAGAGATCGGTAACGAGATCCATTTTTCCGAAAACGTTGAAAATGGGCAACAGTTTACGATTTGGAAAACAGAGGAGCGACAGGCAGCCGGGCGTATTTATAAGGATGTTGAAGCACATCATGTTGCATTTGGTCTTGGTAGGACTTACTACGATGACTTCATTGACTTTGAAGCAGGTCAAACAGCCGAAGTCATGTTGACGCGACTATTTGCTGGAACTGGAATTACCTTTGAAATATCCGGAATCTTTGGGATTAGGGATATCTTTGATTGGGGTGAGAAGAGTAGGTTAGCGCTACTACACGAGCTGCGGGATATTTATGGCGCGGAATTGTCTTGGGACAACAAAACGTTAACCTTTACTAGGCGAAAGGGCGGTGAGTCTGGCCAGCAGATACGCTACCGCAAAAATCAGAGGAGCATCCGCCGCACAGTACAGGACACAGACCGAATAACCAGGTTATACGGTTACGGCAAGGACGGGCTGACGATCGAGGGACACGCCGGCCACACGGTCAAGTACATTGACTCAACCTACTACAATCCCGCCCGGCCGTTCGAAGGCAAAATGAGTTGGCCAGAGATTGATGATCAGGACCGGCTGCTTGCTGCAATGCAACAATACCTTGCCGACAACGAATTGCCATCTGAAAAATACGACGTAGAGACGCTGCAGCTGCCAGGCGTCGGGGTTGGCGATGAAGTAACGGTAATTAATGAACAGTTAGGTTACAACCTGACTGCCCGCGTCTATGAGCATGAGCGGTACCCATTCCAACGTTCACAGCCGCCGCGCTTTATTCTGGGAAATTTCCGAGATCGCTACATCTCGGATTATCTCCTGCAGTATCGACGCAAGCAGCGAGAATACCAGTCTCTTGTAGACAGACGTACATTGGAACTTGAGCAGCAACAATCTGAGCTGGAACAAGCGCAGTTGGATTTTGAGGACTACGTGGAAACTTCTTTTGCCGATGGAATCATAAGTGAAGCGGAGCAACAGATCATTGCTGAACACAAATTGTCTCTCGCGAAGGAAAAGGCAGATGTTGATGCAGAGTACTCTAAGATTTATAACAGCTTGTATTTGGTCAATACAACACTCAAAGCCGCGCTGCTAGCCGCGAAGAACAATTATGATTCTTCATACACAGCGCTCATTACAGCCATCGACACCGCCATTTCTGATTCTGGAATCACACCTGTAGAGCGGGCTGACGTTAATGATAAGTTTGTAGATCTCACCAAGAAACTCGCTACATTGAGGCAAGCATTACAGGACTCGTGGGCATCAATTACGCAAACTGGGCTAGACGCGATCGCAGGTAAAGGTATTCATGCCGGCGGAGTAATTCGATTGGAAAATCGCACTCACTCCGTCAATAAAACGTTGTTAACGGCAGCTGTAGGTAGTGGGGCAACGACGATAAACGTAGTGTCGACGGCTGGCTTCCCGGAAAGTGGTTCTCTGTATATAAACGATACACGAAATCCCGCCTTTTGGGGATTTACCGAAGAATTTTCCTATACAGGCAAAACCGCTACTTCGTTTATAGGAGTATCGGGAATTGGTACTGATTATTTAGCAACAGGTTCCGTGTTTATGTGGACAAGGCCTTTCGCTGATATTGTAGTTACGTCAGCAGAAGTCATTATGCCGGATGGGACATATAAGATAATTCCGGAGACTAGATTCAACTCGCAACAACTCGGCGCATCTGGCGGAGATGCTGACGGGTGGGAATTTAAATATTTATTTATAGACAACTCTGGGATGGTCCGTTTAGCCTCTACAGGAACCAGTGCCGGTATAAATACTTATCCACCTAATCCTCCAGAAGGAAGTCTCCGAATAGGATACTTACTTATCGGATATGGGGGGGAGGATCCTAACGGAGACCTCGGGATATCTAAAGAGTTTGACGCAAACGGCTATCCCATCTTCAAGGAGCGTATTTATCTCGATACTCGCTATCGTGACGAAAGGTCAGTCCGAGCGGACGGTAGTGACGTTGCTTTTGGTGGTACGCCATATGGAGCTCAAACATTAGCCGTAACATGCGGACCACGATCATATCAAACGTACTATGTTCCTGTTGGCAAGGGCCGGAGAAGTCTCAACTTGTCCTTATCGCTTGATGATGGCAGCGGCTATGATAATTATAACTACGGTGCCCAACTCACGGTTGGAAGAAAGGCAGCGAACAATGCCGATGGAATGGGGCGGTCAATATGGGCGACGTATACAGATGCTGACAACACGAGAGGGCATGTATCTGGGCAGCGGAATACTTCACCATACGGGATTCACGTGTTATCTCCAAGAGTATGGGGGCGGTCTTATACCATGCTTTATGATGTTGACCTTACACCGGATCCTACGGATGGCGCGATTGTAGCGCTCAAACTGACATTTTACAACTACCACGCGAGCGCGTCGGAGAGCTTCAACTTGAAGTTGAATTGGCATGCACTTTAAGCCCTTAATAATTGGGGCTATTTTTGTGTAAAGGGGTGAAGTTATGCCGGATACGCAATCAGAGGTTTTACAAAGGCTCACACGAGTTGAGACAAAAGTTGACGGGATGGACAGCAAGCTGGATCGAGCCATTCAAGCTAATGAGACAGCAGTAGAAGCGTTGGCATCTGCAAAATCAGCGCACCATCGTTTAGATAAGATTGAGGACAATCAGAAATGGCTATGGCGCACTTTGGCTGGTGCGGTATTACTAGCTGTTACAGGCTTTATTATTGGAGGTGGTCTTAAGTTATGATCCAATCCAAGCGTATTAATGGTGTAGGAGTTAACTATATCATTGCTGATCCGTTGATTGATGATATCGGTGTAAGCTTTAAAATCGGAGCAACAGTAAAAGATTTAGGTCAAGCGGCAGCTGCTACGGTGGCTGCTAATTTTAATTATGCAAACAATGATATTGGCAAGCCAACTGGCAGGGTAATTGTGGGCAGCAAGACAGTTATTTCAGACGAGCCCAAGACTGTAGCGCGTGATGAGCTTTATATGCTGCCTGATGGTTCGCTACACATTGGCAAGGCTCCTGCTGGTGCTGTTTGGGCATTACAGGGTAGCCCGCCTTTATTGAGTAATGGGGTTAATGTTGTAGCAGACGGCATTATACGTGACCAGACAGGTACTGACATTTGGCAACGTAACGCATATAGGCTCGCAGTTGGGCTTACAGGAACCCGCAAGCTTGTTGTGGCTAGAACAAAGCACACTGTCTCTTTGGATACTTTGGCGGTGATTATGTTGGAACTGGGCTGCATTGATGCGCTTAACGGAGACGGCGGCGGCAGTGCATACCTTTGGCCTGCTGATAATGGCTGGGGGCGTAAGATGGGCGTAGCCCTGACAATAAATAAGGGAGAGGTCAAACCAATGGTAGATTTAAAGATTACTGAAGATATTATACCTAAAGGCAGAAAAAATAGAAGCGGTTATGATCTGAAAGCTGAATACGTAACGATACACGATACTGGCAATAAAGCAAAAACAGCAAACGCTTCTAATCATGCTAATTATTTAAAGGGTGATACCGCAGCAAATACACCAGTATCATGGCATTTTACTGTCGATGATAAATCAATATATCAGCATCTGCCGACATACGAAAATGGCTGGCATGCAGGGGATGGGACAAACGGACCTGGTAATCGAAAGTCGATTGGAATTGAAATATGTGAGAATGAGGGGATCAATAGAGCTGTAGCCGAAGCTAATGCTGCAAAACTTGCCGCCAAGTTATTGATTGAACACAACTTAACTATTGATCGATTGGTGCAGCATAATAAATGGAGCGGCAAAAATTGCCCTGCTTCGTTCAGAAGTGCTGGTACTTGGAATGCCTTTGTAGAAAAAGTGAAAAAGGAAATTACGGCACTATCAGCTATACCAAAAGAGGACAACAAGCCTGCTGAGGTCGTTGAAGGTATGAAGGACATTGCAGGACATTGGGCGCAGGGAAGTATTGTAAAGGCTATACAAAGCGGCGTAATGGTCGGTATGTCAAAGGATGAGTGGAAGCCTGACAAACCGCTTACAAGGGCGCAGCTTGCTGTTGTTTTGGATAGAATGGGTTTGCTTGATGTAATTGATCGAATGAGTGAATCAGAGAGAGGGGATATTTAAAATGGAAAACTTTATGGACTTTATTATCGAAAAGGCGCTGGTGCTTATACCAGTGCTTTTTATTTTGGGTGCTTTTTTGAAGAAAACTCCGAAATTAGTAGATTGGATTATTCCCTGGGTGCTGCTTGTAGTTGGTGTGGCTGGTGGAATCGCGCTAGTTGGTGATCCGCTGCAGGGCATTTTGCAGGGCGTGCTTGTTACTGGCGCTACGGTGCTAGGTCATCAGCTCATTAAACAAACAGTGAATAGAGAGTAAAAATGAAGCCCGCTGGCCTTTGTGGCCAGCGGGCTGGAATTTATGATAATATAAATTGACTCGAATTTAGATTATATTTACTGTCAAGTTTTAGTTCTTTGTAAATCGCGGAAGGGAGATCCCATATTTTTTCGGATTGGTTAACACGATCAGATCGTGTTGCAAAGAAGTTAGTTAAGTAATTTTTATTATAATGTGCATTAAAATAATCTACTACTGGTTGAATTACATCTAAAATTGAATTTAATTTTTGGTGTAACTCTTCTTCTGCCGAGTAAATTACCCCGATCTTTAACCCACCATTCTCGCCAAGAAATATTGTGAAATCCTGAGATTCTACAATATATCCATATGGATGAGATACCAGCTTCGAATTCAGTATTTGTGAAATTGAGTCGAATTCAACATTATAATGAACGTCAGGGATAATTTCAACCATTATTGTTGACATTTTTGCCCCCCCAATTAATCTTGATTACTTTTATCCATCTTGATTATTTTTGTGTATGTATTTATAAAGATCGCTTTGCTATCTAAGGTATTATACGCTTCTTCTTTAAAAAGTTGCTCCAATTTAGCAAAATCGTTTTTTATTATTTCGGCATCCCAGGAGATCTTGTCGCTTTTCCCAGACATCGTTGCTTTTCTTTGAGCATCCTCATGTATTTGATGAGAGTGGCTAATCATTTTAGTAATAACTTCTCTATCGACGCGAGCAAGTGCGTCTATTATCTCTTGAGCCATTTGAGCCAATTCAGCATTGTCATCTTTAGTTGTCAACAGTGTTCACATCCGATACTTAAAGTATTCGTGTCTCAATTTATTTCGTAATTCATTGAGATGTTCAAATAAAATTGTATCTTGGGTTTTTACATTGTCTCCCCCTGTATTGGAAGTGGATACTGCAAAATCATATATCTTTTGAATCTGGATATAAGTTTCTTCAGAAAGTAGTAGAATTTCAAATTGATATTTTGATATAGGTTCAAGTATAGCTTGTAAGTTAAACGTGTGCTTTAATTGCAGATTATTTTTTGACTCGTATGTAGTGAGTTCCAATAGTAAAGGTGCGAATAATTTTTCACCGAGTTCTTTTAATGCAAGCTCATGCTTTCTTGTCTGAATATTTTTTTTGTTTTCCGCTAATAAAACCACATACGTGGTTATTACTGAGATACCTCCGCCAACAAGTAACTTAATAATGTCTAGAAGTAGATTTTTCATAATTGCAATCGTTAATCAGATTCCGAGCTGTTTTCTTCAGCTTTATCAGTAATTAGTTTAACGAACTCGTTTACTGTCTCAAGTAAACTCTTGAATCGCTCAAAATCAAACGTGGCATCTAAATTTGAATACATATTTTTTAAAACATCTATTGTTTGTGTGGCCATAACTAATAAAGTATTAGTATCAAGTTCGATAGATAAATTTTGGTTGTCATTTCTAGTTAGAGTGAGCAACGCTAAGTTCTTATATTCATTATTGCTGTACATAATATTTGATAAAAAAAATGGGTTTGATATTTTTTTCATTGAATCCTTTATAAGTGATCCGTAGAGAGATTTCAGTAAATTTAATTTTGCTAAATATTCTCTTAGTGACTTATTGGTAATGTTGTCAATCTTTATATCATCAAACAAATAAACAAATATACTAGTCCCTATTTTGTTTCCAAAGTGTTCTACTAACCTAATTTGTAAATTATAGGGGTCTTTTTCAAAAAAGAATATATCTAAATTTTTTTCAAGGACATTAAAACTATTTTTTTTTGAAAGAATAGTCAACATCTCGTCTACATTCACTTCCATAGTTTGTTGTTCAATGTTTTTCACTGCTTTTGTTTCAATCAAAAGAATCAATCTCCTTTTATTAAATGAAGTGATCGAATTTACAACCTCATATATTAAAAATAGTATAAGTCAAAAGTCACAATTTGGCTATAGTTTCCAATGAACATTAACAGCGATAAATTTTATTCAATGTTATTATCCTTCCATATGATATAAACCCTGCAATTCTCGTGATTTGGCGATATGTGGCAGAAAAAGAATGTGAATGTAATTTGGGTCAAATTTCCTGACTTTACAGCCGAAATATTAATTATGTTCGGAATAATCAATTTGGGGGTAGGTTAAGTGGCACGAAGAAGAAAACAAAAAGACGATCCAGTACAAGGATTTGTAGGTATGCTGACGCTTGGTTGTGGGGTATACACTTATTACTTAACAAAGTCAGTTGCAGTAGCTGCGATTTCAGCAGGAGTGATTATTGGTCTTTACATAGGAATTGTAATTGTGGTTAATCAATCAAGAACGGAACGATTAAAGAAATCAGGCATTGCAGAAATAGATAAGATGGATGGCCGAAGGTTTGAAATTTACTTAAGTCATTTATTCAAAGCTCATGGTTACAATGTACAAGTCACTCAAGCAGCTGGGGATTTCGGAGCAGATTTAGTCATATCAAAGAATGGCAAAAAGATTATTGTACAAGCAAAGAGATATAGTAAGAATGTAGGTATAAAAGCTGTACAAGAAGCCCAAGCTGCAATTGCACACTATGGAGCACATGAAGCGTGGGTTGTTTCAAACAGTGATTATACAGAAGCTGCATATTCTTTGGCAAAATCAAACGGTGTTCGATTGGTTAACAGGGAAAAGCTGATTGAAATGATCTTGGCTCTTAATCCAGAGTCGAGACAAGTTACTAATCAACAATCGTTAGGAACGTCGGAGGCAACTCATGTAAATGAAGAAGTCGCTGTGTCTAAAGAAGATGATCAGGAATGTCCGCGTTGCGGCTACCTATTAGTTAGGAGAAAAGGTTCTCGTGGAGAATTTTTAGGATGCTCAAACTTCCCAAGATGTAGGCATGCACAAACGATTTAATGAGAAGGACAAAACCCACTGGCGTATGCTGTTAGTGGGTTTCTTTTTAGATCAAACTGTAAGAAGTCTTTATGATTAACCCTCAAGCTTACTGGAAAAATTTCCATATTAACAGTCTGTTTTTGTCGATAATTGTAAGTTATGATTAGGCAAAATAGATTGGGAGATGATAGAGTGAAGAAAGGTAAATTGATGAAAATTGGCTTGTTCATTATGCTAACGGTGGTGCTTGTATTTACTTCTTCTATATCTGCTACAAGTACTGTACCTGAGGTAAGCAGAGTTCAATATTTTACAGTCCAAAATAATAACGTATGTTCGGCAACGGATCATCACTCAATTTTTTATTTTAACCTTAACAATATAAGTAGTGTGCCTGTTGAAATGACAGTACATTTTTATAATGATGTTGGGGATGAAATAACTTATGCAGGCAGTACTGGAGGTTCATATGGGGAATACAGGCCGTCGTCTTTTATCCCGGGAACTCCATTTTCGCTAAATGGAAAGTCAACTGGCCACTACTACACTGGATTTGGAAAGAATGCTATATTAGCTTGTAATGATATCCCTGCATATGGGAAAATAGTAATCCATTCAGATACAGGGTTAGTTATGGCCAATGGGGAAATTAGAGGGGTAGATTTAAGGAGTACTGTTGGATATAGAATGCTAACACTGACTCCAATTAGTGTAAACGGTGGCAATCCATTTTAAAACTTAAGCCCGCTTCCCCTCTAAGGTCGGCGGGCTTTTTTTTTGTAGAACTGAACTACAGTACAAAGCTGACAAACTCCGGATCCCGCAGCATTCCACTTTTGTAATAGTTACGGAAACGCACGCTTGCTTTAATCCTCGGTTCTAAATAGACATAATTTTGATCCTCGCCAGTTATGAGTAATTTTGCAGCTCTATAGAATTCCTGTTTTCGCTCAGCAGGAACTGCTAATTCGATAACTCCAGCAGCTCGTCCGTTAATGTGCGCAAGCCATCCAAACTCACTTTTTCGATAGCCGGCAATATAGACATTGGCATACTCGTAATTAATTATCTTCAACCAATTATCGGATCGACGACCTTCATATCTGCTAACCTTACGCTTTGCAACGATACCTTCGAGTTTATGCGATATGATGACGTCAAATAGGGTACTCCCATTGCCTTCGACCGACAGCACCGACGAAAAATAATTGTTAGGTTTTAGAATACTTGCCAACAATGCAAGGCGCTCCGTTAGCGGCCAACCTCGAACGTCCTCGCCTTTATAATAAAGCACATCAAAAACGTAATAGGTAACTGGTCTTGTTATCATTGCCCGGCGAATCCGTTGCTCATTTTTTAAACTAAATCGTTCCATGATTAATTCAAAGTCAACCCAACCAGTTTCGTCCATACGAGCGACTTCGCCATCCAAGACTACATCAACATTATCGACGATCGGTACTATATGCAACTCAGGATATTGGCGTGTTACTTCGGTATTGTGACGCGTATATAATCGTACCTGTTCGGCTGTACGAGATAATATTAAGCGGTGGCCATCAATCTTTGGCTGATATATAAAGCGATCGTCATCAAACGGATATTCCCGTTTGCCGAGCAACATTGGTTGAACAAACATAAAACCACCTCAATAAGATTATATCTTACGTGTTGGCTCTATTGAGTTGGTAGTTAATGGTCACATATGGGGCTTTTTACTATTGCATAAGGAGCATACGTTCGGATATTATAAGAACAAATGTTCTCGTTCGAGGTGGTTGTATGGAAAGATACATCGGGAAAGTAGTGCAGTTAATTTATATTGATCGAAAACGTCAAGTCAGCATCAGAGATGTGAGAATTATGTCTGTCAAAGGCGATCTGCTTAAGGCATATTGTTTTACAGCTAAAGGTTTCCGCATATTTGATTTGAAAAATATTGTGGATGTGGAGCTGGTGAAAAATGCGGGATAGAGTCATTATGCTTGCAGATTGTCAGTCTTTTTATGCGTCGGTTGAGAAGGCCGAGCGGCCTGAATACCGGGATAAACCTCTTGTTGTTGCAGGGGATCCGGAGCGTCGATCGGGAATTATACTAGCTGCTTGTCCAATCGCAAAAAAATTTGGAGTTACAACTGCAGAGAGGCTAGGTGAATCAATCGCTAAATGCCCAGACTTGATTATCATAAAGCCACGTATGCAGCTCTACATTGATGTTTCCATGATGATTACAAATATATACAAGTCATTTACTGATCTTGTGGAACCTTACTCAATAGATGAACAATTTCTCGATGTAACTGGCTCGCTTCATTTATTCGGGTCGCCGGAACACTTGGCTAAACTTATTCAACACCAGATACTTCAGGAGACAGGCATTTACACAAGATATGGCATATCAAATAATAAAATTCTAGCGAAAACTGCTTGTGACAATTATGCAAAAAAGAATGAATCAGGAATTTATGTGCTTTTGCAAAAAGATTTGCCAGACACGCTTTGGACATTACCAGTCAATAAGATGTTTATGGTTGGTTCAAGGATGACAAGGCATCTGACTTACATGGGCCTAGATACGATAGGCAAGGTAGCAAACACACCTTTAGAAAAACTTAAGCAAATGATGCGCCGCAAATTCGGGCGAGATTCCGATATTAATGCGGAGCTATACTGGCGTATAGCCAATGGCATCGATGACAGTCCTGTAAACCCGGAGACTCATGAAGCACCGCCAAAATCGATTGGTAACCAAATGACATTACCCAAGGATTACGCAAATCTTGATGAAATAAAAGTAGTACTACTAGAGATTACGGAGTTGGTTTGCAGACGCAGCAGGAGTAAAGGTTATATGGGGCATGTTGTTTCAGTCGCATGTATGGGAGCTGATTTTGATCGTCCTAGTGGCTTTAGTCGGCAGATGAAAATGGATAATCCAACTAATGTGACCAATCAAGTGTATCATGCTGCAGTAGAGTTATTACTTAGGCATTGGGATGGTTTACCCGTGCGTAAGATCGGTGTGAGTATTTCACAGTTTTCGCATGATGATGAGTACCAGGTGTCTTTATTTGACGATAGAGAAAAAAACATGGCTCTGGAAAGGGCAACAGATGCTATAAAACAAAGATATGGGGACTCGAGTATTATGAGAGCAGTATCGATAACCGACGCTGGTCAGACGCGACGGCGATCGACAATGATAGGAGGGCATTATAAATGAGTAAGAAGCTTCAGTGTAATGGTCTTTGGGAAAGCAGCCGGATGATGCTGCCGGAGCATAAGGCGACGATTATTAGTAATAATGAAGCTTTAAAGCGACGACAACGAATTGAACTTGATGAGCAGGAATGGGAAGAAATATCTAGAGTGATGGCATTATCACTAAAGACACGAAATTTTGCAGTTATTCGAATGTACCACCAGTACGAAGATTTGCAAATAGTTGGAATAGTGGATCGCATTGATCAGCTTGCTGGACAGTTTTTGGTTGATGGTGAGTGGTTTAAGATCAATGATATTCAAGGAGCAACATTGGAAGGAGATTAACGGATACTGTCGAATCATTCCTGAAAAGGAGATGATTTCTTGATTATCGATGACTATATAGGTTTGGTTGTTGTCGTAGAACTTGATACAGGCGCTACTCATGAGGGGGTACTTGAAGAGTCTCAAGTTTACGGCTATGTAAAGATCATTAACGGCTCTGAAATGTTTCAGTTGCCTAGAAAAGAGATCGTTGATATTAAGCCGATTGCTGGAGTGAGGTTTAAGTTATAAGTAAATGAATATGATAAAAAAAGAACCCTTAAGGGTTCTTTTTACAGATAACATATAGGAACGGAAGAATTCGCCCACTTGGAAATGATAGCAACTATGATTTACAAACTAACGAAGGATGCAACCCCGGATCAACTGAAAGCAGCTGGACTGGGCGATCATTATGCAGCTCATGATCATGCTTTATTTTATCAAAACGCTTCAGGCGTACCTTGGACAGCAACTTACATTCAAGCAAAGGGCGATCCAATAGCAGATTTGTACGAGGATATAGCAGCAGAGGAGAAGGCGAGGGCGACTTATCAGTGGCTAATCGATATGACAGATGATGTTGACCTGCAGGATAGCTTGAAATTTTTACGTGAACGCGAGGTCGTTCATTCACAACGTTTTAGAGAAGCGGTTGAAATGATTAAATCGGATCGTCAGCAACAAAAAATATTCTAAAACCTAACCTAAAAGAAATATTTGCACGAAAAGAGGTGGGTGGTATCATTCAATCTGCATTATATGAGCATCGATTTTGGCTTCAAATTTTAGGGGATCATGCAAGGTTTATTCTTAATACCCTGTCACCAGTGGAGCAACAAGACATTCAAATCGCAAGCTCATACATTGAGGCATACGACCAATTGCTTGAAAGCGCTAGAAGTATTACTTCTGAATTAGAGACAGAACCACTCTCTGCACAAGCTTATAATCTGACAATGAATTTTAGAGCGTTTAAACTTGATTTATTAAGCAGAGCAATACTCGGAAAAGTTAAAATAGGATTAACACCTACCTTTATTAATCATATGGTTAATGAGCTTGAGGAATATTTACGTATTTTAAACGAGTTAGTTGCAGGAAAACCTGTACCTACTTTTGATGCAATACATCACGATTTTCTTTGGCTGCCTGATGCTGTGGGCCACGCAGCAGCAATAGCAAGTGATCTCGACAGCGTAGAGAGCTCTTTAATCAAACGCAGCACAAAGTTCAAAAAGCATTTTGAGCAGCTATATATGAAGAGCATTGAAATGGCAGGCTATATGAGAACAAATCTGAAAGATTTTCCAGCATTCCAAAGACTTCATAAGGAAGTAGATATAGAAATGAAATTATTCGTTGCTTTCTTAAATGAATTAGAGGAAATGGAATTTACAGCCGAGGTGTTAGATAGAATCACCCCATTAATGCCAGATCATATGATGAGGGAGGAATGTTATTACTTAACGAAATTAGCACAGCTCGGACTCGTTTCATCACCAAATTGTCAAGCGGATAAACCAAGAGTGGAATCATAAAGACGAGAGACTATCTATTATGGGTACGCAAAGAACGGCGTCCGCAACTATGCAGTTGCTGTAACAGAGGCAGTAACTCCGGAGATTGGAGAAACACTAAAGCAGCAGTTGGAGCTGAACGAACAGCTTCAGTTGGATTTGAACAATGCTGAAACAGCCCTCAATTTAACTTGAGGGCTGTTTTTTAATCAATAAAAGTTATCTGAACAGATTGAGCTTGCAGTTTCTGACCAAATTCCGACTATTGAAATTCATTAATGTTCATTCCAGCTTCCACATGAAAACCATCTTCAATTTTAACTGACAGAAGGAATAAAATTCTTCTTGAAGGGAACAATTGTTCGTATTATGATAGTAAGAACAAACGTTCGAAGGGTTGGATGGAGAATGTCAATTGATAAATATATTGGGCGTTGTATCAAAATAATTTATCGGAATAGGCGGCAACAAGTCAGTCAACGGACAATTCGAATTAGTTTAGATGGAATATTATCCGTAAAGCCGGTGATTAGTAATGTCTCCTGAGCGCTCAATTCTTTTGGTCGATGGACAATCGTTTTACGCAAGTATCGAAAAAGCAGCGCATCCAGAATATCGTGACAAACCGGTTGCGGTTGGTGATCCGACGCGCCGCAGTGGCATAATATTGGCTGCGTGTCCGCTTGCTAAGGATCGGGGAGTGACAACGGCAAGCAGGGTAGGGGAAGCTTTGGCATTATGCCCAGAGCTAATTGTTATCAAGCCTCGAATGCAGAGATATGTCACCATTTCTTTGTTTATTACAAAAATATTCGAATCGTTTACCGATCTGGTTGAACCGTATTCTATCGATGAGCAATTTCTTGATGTAACTGGATCAGTTGGCTTATATGGTTCGGCTGAAGAGATAGCACGTCAGATTCAGCATAGAATTAGGTTATCAACCGGCGTTTGGTCAAGGGTGGGGATCGGACCGACAAAAATCCTTGCTAAAACCGCGACAGACAATTTCGCCAAAAAAATGCCTGAAGGCATTTTTCGATTGGATCAGCGAAACATCGAATGCGATTTGTGGCCTTTACCCGTAAACAAAATGTTTATGGTTGCAAGCAGGATGACTCAGCGATTCGCCATGCGCGGTATTAATACTATTGGTGACATTGCCCGAATGGAGCTTACTGCATTTAAGCAGTTAATGCGTCGGATAATGGGAAAGCAGAGTGATATTCAAGCAGAATATTATTGGCAGACCGCTCGCGGTATAGATCCAAGTCCAGTCGTGCCATCTATCAGGGGAGCGCTCAAGTCAGTGAGTCACGGTAAAACACTTAGAGCATCTCTTTATACCAATAAAGCTGATATCGAGGTCGTGCTGCTAGAGCTTTGTGTAGAGGTATGTCGGCGAGCTCGTAGAATGGGGGTAGTGGGGCGCGTCGTCTCATTGGGGATAGGCGAAACAGATAGGAGGCGAGCGAACGTTTTTAACAGGCAAATGACGCTTCTCAACCCAACATCACTTACACATGAATTATCTGCTGCTGTATTACATTTATTTAATAAATACTGGCAGGGGCTCCCAGTGAGCCACATTGCAATAGCCCTGACACAACTCTCGAGCGATAAGGTGCAGCAGCAGGACTTATTTGAAAATCGCGCAAAAATATTCGATCTAGAGAGAGCTACGGACGCTATAAAAGACCGTTTTGGCGATGTGGCGATCATGCGGGCATCGTCCTTACTTGAGGCTGGCGTCGCAAGGGAAAGGGCCGGGCAGATTGGAGGCCACTATAAATGAGCAAACTGGATGGGAACAATCGTTGGGGCGGAAAAATGCTTTTGACCGAGCATCAGGAGCAATATGATCAGCGGAATGATGTTAATCCTGCGGGCAGACCAACTCCAGAGGAATTAGAGATGATAAGAGATATTATTCTGTTTCCTCACTTAATAACGATGACCCAGAAATCAATAGAGGATATAGGATTTGCTAAAATAACATTGAAGGGAGTTGTCATTCGATGCCTAGAAGTTATCATGTTCAGGATTTCAGATGATTATTACGCTTTAAAACGAGAGCTTAAAAACCGTAACATCAGGGTATCTGAAGAAGAAACCAATGATGGTATTCTGTATTACCGCTATATTTGCCGCGGATATGAAGAAAAGTTTGGGATTGTCCGGGAAACGTTGCGTACAGAAATGTCGATGAGACTAACTAAGTATACAGCAGATATTGCAAAACTTATAGGAAAACCAAAGCAAACATGATTTGAAAAAAGAAGGAAATGGCGATTCAGAAGCAATCCTGGTCGCGAAAGGTAAACATCAATGCTGCTCAGTCTGAAGCAAGGGGTTGTAAATACCTTGAAATCGAGAGAATTTATATAAAGAACAAATTTCAAAAACATGGGCTTGGTAAATTTCTATTTAATAAAGCTATGCAAACTGCGTTATTGCCTTTTATAAAAAGTTAGGGTTTGTTCAAACCGATGCCCATACTTTTTGTATGGGGGAAAAAACAAATAGATTTAATAATGATCAAAACAATTATATAACTTTTGGAGTGGGGATCTACTATAATAAGCATTAAGTAACTGGAAGGAGGTGTGGTTCTAATGTTTAAAGGGCTATCTGCATTTCCTTTAACGCCTATGAACGAGACCGGAGTAGATACAGCAGCTTTTATAAGGTTGTTAAAACGTTTGACCTCAGCAAAAGTAGATTCGATCGGAGTATTAGGCTCGACCGGTTGTTATGTTTATCTCAGTCAAGAAGAACGTTTACGTGTTACTCAACTTGCAGTTGAACATGCAAAGGGAATCCCTGTCATGATTGGAATTAGTGCTTTGCGAACTCGTGATGTACTCCGATTGGCAGAAGATGCTCAAAGAGCAGGGGCGAGCGGTGTTCTTCTTGCGCCGGTTTCCTATCAGCAATTAACAGATGTCGAGGTCTATACGCTATATGAAACGGTGACGCAATCACTTTCTGTACCGCTGTGCGTTTATGATAATCCAAGTACAACTCACTTTCGATTCAGTGATGAATTGCATGGGAAAATCGCACAGTTACAACAAGTCCGTTCAATTAAGATTCCCGGAGTACCCAAGGAATTAGAAATGGCCAAAGAGAGAGTGAAACAGTTGCGTGAGCATATTCCCAATGATGTAACTATAGGGGTTAGCGGAGATCCATATGCTGCAGCAGGCTTAAATGCTGGATGCGATGCATGGTACTCCGTACTTGGTGGTTTGTTTCCTGACATATGTATAGGAATTGCACGCGCTGCTCTTAATGGGTTATCCGAATCTGCCGTTAGTCAATCCGCACGCCTTGAACCCCTTTGGAAAATGTTTCAAAAGTATGGCAGTCTTCGTGTAGTTGCTACAATAGCAGAAATGCAAGGTTTAACCGATAAACCGAATCTTCCATTACCGCTACAAAGTCTAGATGAGGTAGCTCGTAATGAGTTAAAGAATGTTCTTTCTACAATATAACGAAAACAAAACAACCTAAACACAAATTGGGTTGTTTTGTCTTTTAGAACAGCCTTCTAATAGTATTTCCCCACCATTTTAAGTAAATAATTTCGAAATTCATCAACATATGATTTAGGCTCTATAATTTCTTTCAATGATTTGATCTTTTACACTTGGCGAAATCAGCGCTTTAATAGCGACTAGCTGCGGCTGATAACTGGCTTCATCTCGTTCTAATGAACAAGCAATTGAATTTTATTCGGAGGCGCTCAATGCGAACAAAGTAAAAAAGTGAAATTCAGTGATTTTCCGCAGGATCTAAATTATCCATTGCCAGAAAATGAATTAAATATGATTATGGAGTCTTCAATAGATTTTCCAGGCGGGAAAATGATGATGTCGGATATTTTACCTTCCATGAAGGTGGTTACAGGTGAACTGGTAAAAGGAAATAACGTACTTATTAGTCTAGTTATTGATGATAAACAATCACTGGAAAAATACTTTAATCATTTATCTGTTGGTGGCAAGATTATGATGCCGTTATCTAATACTCCTTGGTCTTCGTGCTTTGGAATGCTGGTTGATAAGTTCGGGGTTTCCTGGAAATTTAATAGTGACGCTGATAGGTTTCTTGATAGTGTTATTTCAAACAAACAGTAACTCATTAAAAAAATGGTCTTGTCATCCAAGGCCATTTTTTATTATTCTGATCATAATGAGAAACAAAAGGCTGCTGCATTCAGGATATTACAGCCTTGCTTTTCCATGCTATACTGAAAAAAGGGCTATACTGAAAAAAGTTAACAATAGGAATGGAGTGAAAACTTGCTAAATTGGAATAACGACGTATGGGGAAAGCTGACAGGACCATATGGTCCTGCAGACAATGTACCTGTGTTACTGCAGCAACTAGCGAAGGAATATAGTCAGGAGGTATTTGACGAGCTCTTTCAGGAATATTTATTTCATCAAAATACGATATATACGGCTACTTTCGCAGCTATGCCGTTTTTGGCGCAGTTAGCATGCTCTACTACTGATGAGGAAGTGCGCAAAGAGCTATATATCAATTGCGGCATCATTGAGGCTAGTCGCGATGAGCGGGATGAAGCACCATTCCCCGCTTCTTGGGCTACACTAGCTGATGATGCAGGCAGCGCACTTTGTACAGATTTGTATCGTGAATATGTGGATGCAATTGGTAAGCTCAGGGCGCTTACAAAAGAAGTATTTGCATATGCAGCCCAACAATCCATTGACGAGATAGAAAAGCGTTATATGCTTATTGCCGATGCTGCTTATCGGGGCTCATATATCCCGGCCAACATGCTGATGACGTTTAGTAATGGCGATGAGTATGTGGCCGTGTGTCCCGCTTGCGAGGAAGATGTTTACATATGGCCTAAGGAAGACCAGGAAGGAATTCTTCAAGCCTACGAAGACGATCCCGTCTTCAATTCGGATCAGGAACCTCAAAAGATTAACCCGGCAGCATCATTTGCTGATGAAGAAGTACAAGCATTAGCGGAGCGGGCTGCATCGATCGGTGATCGAACATTGGCTGAACAACTGCATTATTTAGCGGGGGATACATTATGTCCATCCTGCAGTGAAAATATTTCCGTTTGGCCGTCTTTACTTAGTACATTTTCAACGTAGAGCATAAGCTAAGGGGACAGCCGGCTGTGGTTAAAGAATTTGATGATAGACAGGAGTTAAATACAAACCGAAAATGACAGTTATTTTCCAACAGATCAACTGGTGATGTTAAATTTCCAAGTACATAGAAGTTTATATGGATTGAAGATTCAGAAGGCCGACTGATCGAGCTTTGGGAGAAATAACAGTGGTAATTCATAAGTTTCTAAACATACTGATGTCCAGCTATAAGATGAGTTAAAAGGGTGTATGAAAAAAGGGCGGTATATAAGATTATGAATGTGTTAGAAAAATTACCAGATCCGGAAGGTTTAAGACTGTAATACAGAGGAAGTTTATCGAGAATTGAAAACAATGGGGTTAATTTAACATTATTCTATCATTGAAATTTACGCAATAAGCCATAAATGAGGCAGGTGAGAGATTGAACTTAATTTTTATTAAACGATTATTAATAGTAGTCGCAAGTCTGTTTATCTGGTTTATCATTCACACGGCTTTCATTGTAATAGATGGGTTGAATGATGAATTGAAACCTGTCGACATAGCTGTAGTGTTAGGTAATAAAGTAGAAGATAATGGACAGCCTTCTGAGCGGTTAAAAGCAAGATTAGATAAGTCCGTTGAACTTTATGATGGGGGTTATTATACTTTTATCATTGTAAGTGGTGGTATTGGCAAGGAAGGCTTCGATGAAGCAAAGGTTATGAGATCTTATTTAATAGATAAAGGGATACCTGAAAATAAAATTATAGAGGATAATAATGGGTACAATTCCTATATGACCGCCCAAAATACCAGCAAGATTATGGATGAATTAAAATTTGACTCCGTTATGATTATTACGCAATATTTCCATATATCTAGGACAAAATTAGCGTTTAGAAAAATGGATATTGAAGAGGTTTATTCCGCTCATGCGGAAATCTTTGAGTTTAGAGATATTTACTCAATAATACGAGAATTCCCGGCATATTATAAGTACCTTTTTAAATAAGAGGTGAGGACATGAAGATGATGTTCCTCACCTTTTTTATGTACCTATATGTCGAAGTGTGAAAGTTATCAGCGTCAATTTGCATTTCTGGTAAGTACATCCCTCAAATTAAGCAGCGTTTCCTTTCGGATACGGTAGTAAGTGGCTCGGCTCATATGCAACTGAGCAGCAGCCGCATCCACAGTAAGCTGCGGTGCCTCGGCATATTGTTTAAGCAAGGCAAGATTGTTCTCATTAAGCGGAAAAGGAAGCGGGTGTAAAAATATCCTTTGCAATTTTTGTTGTAATTTTAACCCTGTACAAGATAGCTTTCCTGCTAACTCTGTCTGAGACAACGACTCAGGATCGTTGATTAAAGAAATCGCCGTTTTAACCTCTTTTTCCGTCAGCTCGAAATTTTCAATTTTACTTTCATAGTCAGGAGCAAAATGAATCAGATCAAGAATTTGATCAACAAAGCTTGTGCCGCGCCAATCCTGTTCATGAATAGCTACCTTAGCGCCCTGAAAGAGGTTGTTTCTGATTTGATCCTGCAACGCCCGAGTCCGAAATCCGGCATTCTGCAAAAACTCGTTTGTCTCCTCGTATGCTGTTACTATGATATAGCGCATTCCAATGGATTTATGAAAAATCAGCTCTTTCGTGACGATACCGACCAATTCGTGATAGGTATGGATGGGGTCGCTCGGCGACGCGCTTGCACGCAAATGATAATAAGTGTCAGCTTCCTCAATGGACATTTGTCGCAGCCGTTTGATCTCCTTAGGAAAAATAGTATCCAGCAAACCGGGAAAAAGTCGTTCCAATAACGCTACGGTCTGTTTATACAACAGCAGCCCAGCAGTAAAAGCCAGCGGTTTCCCTTCTGAATTGCGGTACACGCGAATACCATTCGGAAAATGTGAAGATAAGAGATCCATAATAGCATGATCGATTTCGACTGAAAAGGAGTATTGCGACTCTTCCTTCATCATTTGATGCAAATGGGGCAGATCAAAGGGCTGAAAAGATTCCATATACATCGAATTCTGATTATGGCTCATCAATACCGAAATGGAATGGATATGATACATATCCTGACAGGTCGATAGCATAACGGAAGCGATTCGTCTCTGCTCATGATTGGTTGCTTGCTTTAGTTCTATCGCGAGCTTTTTTATAATACGGTGCCACAACGCCTTATAACGATCAGGCTCGCGAAGCCGAAAGTCCTGAACCAGAAAGGTTCGCGCAACATCATGCAGAGCAATTCCACCAGCCGCTGCTGGCCTGATAAAGGAAAGTTGACAGATCCGCTGAAGCCCCGCCGAAGTCAACGGAGCGCCAAGAAATTTTCCCAGCCACTCAGGTGTCGCATGGGGGACAATGCACAATATATCGATAAGATCTTTAAACTCATCTGAAGCGGATTCACGCAACATGCCTGCACTGATCTGCATCGGTACCGGCCAGGCGGACGAACCTGTTTGTCTTTCTGGACTCCACAAGCGCTCGACAAAGAGAACCATCGCCAAAGGCAGTCCACGAGACTGGCTAACCAGCTGATTCATTTCATTCGTATTATTCCAGCCTCTTTGTCTCAAGTATTGCAGTGCTTCTATATGAGAAAAGGGTTCAAGACGAACACTTCTGCAGCGGCTGCTCCACGCCAGATCGTTTATCCATTCAACCGATAAGTCCTGTCTACCTGCAACCACCACGAGCAGGTTCGCTGCAGGAAAGCTAGACAGGAATACTTCGCGAAGCCAGCCGTCGATTCGCTGTATGGCTTCGTAATTATCGATGCACAATACTGTCTTCCTTGCCGCTATAGCAGTTACAAGCTCCTTGAAGGGGTTGCCGAATGTATGATTGTCTTGCGGATGAGATAAATAAGAATGATACAGAGCTTGTATAAAGCCAGCAGGGGAATCCGTACAAGTTCGGCCATCGAGCCAAATTGTATGTACGGCTTCCTGATGCGCTAGACTAATAAATTGAAGCATTAACGCAGATTTCCCCACTCCCCCTATACCGGAAAGGAACAGTACTTCAGTGGGGGCCTGCACACGCTTCAGCCAATCTTGTACCAGGTCAAGCTCCGATTTTCTACCTATAAATAAGCGGTTTCGTTCAGCATCAAGTATTTCAGAGAGTTTTTGCAAGGAATATGCTCCTCCTTCAGTACGTTAGTGTTAGGGGTTATATCGGAGCGATTGCTACCTTTATTATTCGACAATTGTAGCAGCAATCCTTTCTTGCAAGCGTCAGATAATTATTATGGTAGTTTAAACGGAGCGGCTTTCAGCGGTTCCATTAGCACTATAAAAATGATAAATTATCTGTCTGTATTTGTGGTAAAATTAGGAATAACTAAGTTATTGTGAGGGAGGAAAAGGATATGCAGGCAAATGAGGAAATCAAAGCAGAAGAAAGACTAGAAGACCTTACGGGATTAACTTGTATTTATGTACCAGTAAATGATGTTTATAAGTCTATTAAGTGGTATCAAAAAAATTTGGGATATCAACCTGCAAACAACGACCGTGTTAAACACGGGATGGAGACGGCTGTTTTGAATTTTCCCGATCGGAATGGAAATCTGCCTTCACCTGGTTTAAGGCAAGTCGTACCCGCTTTGTTCCTTCACAAATCGGATGAAGAAGGCGGTCGCCTGCGATTTTCATGGTCATTAGACAACGGAAAACCCCACGCAATAGCATGTTTCATTTCTCCGCGAATCGAGGAGCTATTTGAACGTTTTAAGAAAAACGGAGTGAATATTTTAGGAGAAAGGATGACAAGCGGACCTAACATAACTTTCGCAGATCCTGACGGTAACATTTGGGAAGTCTGGCAACCATAACCACCGATGACTTTACGCTTGCGGGCAGATTAGATGAAAATGTAAAATTCGTGTTTGATAAATCACCTATTCAGTGTTACTATATAGTGGTAGTAAGTAATACTGCATATCAGTCATACAAAATAGATAAGGAGCGATTGTTCTGGAAAACCTGACAGAAATGCTCAAAGGCGTGCTTGAAGGTTGCGTACTTGAAATAATAAGCCGCAAAGAAACCTACGGCTATGATATTACGCGGCAGCTGAACGCCCTCGGCTTTACCGATGTGGTAGAAGGAACGGTATATACCATACTGCTAAGGCTTGAAAAAAACAAGCTGGTACATGTCGCCAAAAAGCCATCCGATAAGGGGCCAGCACGAAACTTTTTCACGCTTAACGACGCGGGGCACGAAGAATTGCGGCGGTTCTGGAAAAAGTGGGAATTCGTTGCATCGAAAATGAATCATTTAAGAGAGGATGAATCCAATGTCTGAGTTCTTCGATAATTATTTGAATATCAAAAAAATGCTGGAGAGCAAGCGTGAATATAACCAACAGATGGCGAGAGTGGAAGCCCTGCCGAAAGACTATCAATACGTATTCAAGAAAATTCAAGGGCATATGTGGAAGTTCGCGGCGGGATCCGGATATGACATGATGCAAATCCACTACGGCTTGATCGATCTGTTTGAGACTGGCGCGGCGGACGGCAAGCATGTTTTGGAGATTACTGGCGAGGATGTGGCCGCGTTCTGCGATGAGCTTTTACGCAGCGCCAACACATACACGGAAAACTGGCGTGAGGCATTCAACCGCGACATTCTGAAAAAACTGGGGAAATAAAAGGAAGGGGCTAATGGCTGGGATGCCATTAGCTTTGTTATTTTGTCAACGAACAATTGAATCGAAACACTTGATCCATACTACCAAATGGTATATATTATTTTTGATTGACATTACAGCAGGTCTAAAAAGGAGGAGCTATGTCACCACGTACTAAAGAACAAAACGACGCGATCCGAGAAATGCGAATGAACCAAATTATGCAAGCAGCTGCGGAAGTATATTTGGAGAAGGGGATTCAATTGGAAATACGCGATGTTGCGGCTAAGGCAGAGCTCGGCTACGGAACCGTGTATCATTACTATAAAAATAAGCATATGCTTTTGGAAGATATGCTTTGGGATGCTCTGAATCAAATGGAATCGGCAGTACTGCCCGCTTTGACAGGGGACAGTGGCAGTTTGCTAAAAGCCGAGTCGTTCTCCAGGCTGCTCCTGTCCAAGTGCATCCAGGATCCTTCCGTATTTATTTTGATTAAAACGATTGCGGATAATTTTCTTCACTTCCCGGGAAATCGGTTCAACAAGTTGTTTGGCGATTTTCAGAAACGGATCTATTTGCCATTTGTGGAAATGATTCGTGAAGAAATCGATTCCAAATCGCCAGAGAAAACAGCAAATTTGATATTTGGCTCGCTTGTCGGCTACACAGCATTGAACATTCACCACAATATGCGAATTGAAATGGATGTGGAAGGGATCGTCAATATGATTTTTACAGGCATACAATCAAAGGAGAGATAAATAGAATGGTCATTCTGAAAACGAAATCAGAAATTGAAGAAATGAAAAAAGCCGGCCAGATTGTCGCTGCTTTTCATCAATCAATCGCTGGTATGATCCGACCGGGTGTTACAACGCTCGATATCGAGACATTCGCGGTGCGGTTCCTGAAGGAAAATGGCGCAAAGGCTTATACGATAGGCTACAACGGGTATCCATATGCAACATGTGCGTCTGTCAACGACGTCATTGCACACGGTTTCCCAAGCCGAAAGCCGCTCAAGGAAGGCGACATCGTCAAAATCGACATCGTCGCGGAAGCGGATGGCTGGATCGGTGATTCAGCATGGTGTTATGAAGTCGGCGAGGTATCGGAAGAAGCACGTAATCTGATGCGGGTAACGAAGGAATGCTTGTATCTTGGTATCGAAAAAGCTGTCGTTGGAAACCGGATCGGCGATGTGATGCATGCGGTCCAAACCCATGCTGAGCGAAACGGATTCTCGGTAGTGCGAGATCTGCTTGGTCATGGAGTAGGAAGGAAGATGCACGAGGAACCTAATTATCCCCATGTTGGTAAACCCGGAAAAGGATTCCGTTTGAAGGAAGGGATGGTTTTTACGATCGAGCCGATGCTAAATGCTGGAAAAGCGTTAATGACTATTGATGCCGACGGATGGACCGCCAGAACCGCTGATGGCTCGCTTTCCGCACAGTACGAGCATACAATCGCTATTACTGCGGATGGACCGATTATATTGACCGAACAATAGAATTCAATTTTACACTTTTTCAAATTTGATTTTAGCAGTTATTTCATCCATATATCCTGTCGATGATCTTGATTTAAGAGGGGCAAACTAACGGGCGAAATGTAAAAAATAGGACGAAATCCTCTTTTACATCAAGTATCAACAATTGGTAATTGGTACATGAATATAAAAAGAACAGCCATAGGTATCCATTTTACTCCCTGTTTTAATAAGAAAGGATGAAAGAAATGCCAAATAGTAACCAATCTCATCCACCTGTTGGTTCGATTAGTGAAAGTGGCCGATATTCCATCGACCTGACAGGCCTTCACAGCCATACGCTTGTCATTAAGCCCGGCGTAGGGAGCCTTTCCATTGGACCGTTACAATTGGGCAAGAAGGCAGACCTGCACGTTGAACCTCATATAAATATCGATTGGACTGTATTTGAGGCCTTTGCCACGCCGGCCGGCTCACCCTGGCCACGATTTCTGTACTACACAGGCGGTGACACCAGCTTCCTCGACTGGGCTCGGAATCGCCCCATTGAAGAAATGACGTGGGTTCCGGTCCTGTCTGAGGATACCGTAGCGGACGCCAGCCAGTCCAAATTGTATAACTTGCATATCAAGCTGGACCAGTCCGACAAACGGTTCCACCTAAAGCTTCCGAAGCGGCAGCTCCCTAATTATTCTCGCCTGAGTGTGTCAGGTGATCTGTCACGCTTCTCGGCCGCTGGCGATATGCCGTATTCTCTCACACTTGCCCCAAGCACCAGCCGACGCAATAACGGTGTTCCCTTTCTGCTGCCTGACTTAGGTGAGCTGCATCAAGTTTCAAATTTGACACTTCAGAACGAACCGCAGGCACAGCCTATCTCGCTGGAGTGCCTAAGTCGTTTCCCAAACCTGACATCACTGAGTTTGTGGGGCAACTTCTGTGACTTGGACCTGTTGGCTAACCAGACCCAGCTAACAAATCTGGAGCTGCGCTTCATGCCTGATCTGGGTGACTTACCTTCCTTGGCTGCATGGCCGCTGCTTGACCGATTCATCGCCTTCAACGTGGAGGAAATCACTGGCAAGCGCTTGCGGCAGCAAATAAAAGCACGGGCCAACACCCGCCCGTGGACCAATTATACTTCAGTGAGCCAACTGCGCAAGCCTGAGTGGTGGACGAATGAGTTCGGCCGCCCGTTTTCATCCTGGCCCAAACGTCTAGCCAAGCTGGCTAACGAAGCCTATGATACTGCACAGACAGCCTTGGCACAGGCTCGCAGCCTTGCCGATGCAGAAGCAGCCATTACTGCCTTTACTGTGCGCTTCAATACGATCAAAGGCATCGAGACTACTGAACGTGAAGATCTAGGCGAGGCGGTATGGCAGCTAGGCCAGTCTGATCATCTGATCGGCCAGCCTATACCGGAAGAGATGGCTCAACGCTGGTTTGACGCAGCGCGCGATTACTGAATGAAGGAAAAGTTTGATGTGATTACAGTAAACGAGTAAGTTTATGAATTTCCTCATCACTCTAAAGAACCAGATAAACTAGATCCACAACTATAGATGTGGGTCTAATTGTTTTATACCCAGGCTGAATTATTCGCCGCATCAGAATTATATGGGGGGAAAACTATGAAAAACAAATTTGCAAATATCATTTCTGCAAAGAAAAAGAGAAACAGCGCGATTGCCCTGCTTAAAGTTATGCTGGCCGTCAGCATTTTAGGGGGATTCATCGCCTGCAACAAGGATAGTAGCGAAAATAAGCTTTTGACAAAGTTAGGATACACAAAAAGTCTTCTCACAAATATTATTGATAATAGAACAACATTTTCACAGGACAATGAACATATAAACCAAATTATTAAATCATTACCGCTGCAGGATGAAGCTGAATACAAATCATTTTCTTTAGAAGATGGTCAGAAGAAAGAAATCAACTTTGCATACGAGTTTGACGGCGGCATGAACGCATCAGACCCTTTTCCTGAAACGGTTTGGGAAAACAATGCCTTACTTTTGTTTGCCTCTGTAGAAGGCTTAGAAAAAGTAAACTTTTTACATTATGCTAATCAAACCCTTTACAAGACTGATTCATATACAATTGATGATTTGTCCTTGCGTTTTGGAGATTTTAAACCTTTGGATTCAGGTTTTTCGGATTTGTACAATTCTCTGGCGACAAACATCCAATTACCCGAACTATTTTTCGGATACCCTTTCAGAATGTTTTTGGGTTATTCTTTTGAGAATGTTTCTGACCGTTACGGTGAACCAGATGAAATATGGCAGCAGCCTGATGGCTCCACCGTATTGATATATACGGAGCATAGCGTGCTTTCTCGTAAATTTCCATCCATTGATCTGAAAGATAATGATTCCGGATATACAGCCATCTATTATTTTGATAATCCGACTGCCAAAACAAATGATAATCTCGCCGGACTATTTGCAACAAAGTTTGTCCGAGGTCCTGCTTACGGCAAGACTTACGCCGATATTATGGACGAATTAGGCTTGCCGTCTACAATCAAAGTCATGGGCGGGGGCGATAAATATATAACTTACCCGCTTAGAGAGGGGCAACAACGAAACGCTTACTTTATTTTACATAATGAAAAAGTAATCGAGGAAGGTGTCATGTACGGAGATGATTACACAATATTAGACTTTAAGCAGGAACCTTCTTAAAGTGATGAAACGTGAATATACTGTCATAGGTAAAATAAAATTACATAAGCTTTCGAAAAAAAATATTTGTTTGAGGGAATTATATGAATAAAGCGAATTTGAAAAAGAATATAATCAGATTTCTTATTTTATTTGTTGGGGTTTTCATTATTTACAGTATTTATATTCACATAGAGTATAGACATTATATTAGTCAGAGTCTAGATAGAAATTATCAATACTTATCGTCTATATCTGTTATAGGCGATAATTTGGCAAATAGGCTTGAGAAATTCGTTCAATTGCCTATTGAAAAAGAAGGAATTAGCGAAGTGAAAAGAGAGTTGTACGACAATTGGAGGATTGTTAACGGAGAAAATAAAAGCATTTTTTTCTATTTATCTGTTATATCAACCCTGCATACAGGAGACGAAGCATCTGATTGGAGCCTACTGCAATACAGCTTATTTCGTGTTGATAGCTTTATATATGGTATGACTAATAAGTTTCTTGAACATAATTCTTATGCTATAAGTAGAGAAGAAAATGAGAAGATGTTAGCAGTAATTACAATTTATAAAACAATTCGTGCACAAACGGATAATAAGTCAGCAGACTTAGAAATCATCTTACAGTCTATAAAGGAACCAATGCTAGTAATAGACGAATATTACCCAAGTATACTTGAGCAAATGGGTAGGTTCTAACGGGTAAAAGAGTTGAATGCAAAGGCATAAGGATACAACGAAAATTTCCGTGTGACCTCGTTTAGTTAATGTACAGTAACACAGTGATCATGTGAAAGGGTGAGTTTAATGGATATACTATTTGCACTAATAGCATTTTTTTTCATGTTGGCATTTCTTAGTTCTTTTCGAGCAATAGTAAATAGAGAAAGCAAGAACACTACCACGCTTATTGTTTTCACATCTTTACTCTTTGGAGGCTTGTTTTGGGTTTGTATGTATATATATGCACAATAGTTCAAATGTAAAGCGGCAGTCGCCATAATTGGAAGAGAAATTATTATAACTGGAATTAGAATAGTGGCGTCATCACAGAAAATTGCTTTACAAGCAGATCAATATGGAAAGGTTAAAATGGTATTTCAAGTTATTGCGATTACAGCTGTTTTGTTAAATAACGGCCCAATTAGCTTCGTAATTGAATTTCCAGTCGACCAAATACTTATGAATGCTGCATTGATCTTAACCATCTATTCTGGCGTTAACTATATAAAGAATAATTATCACACATTAAAGCTTAACTCATAAAGCACACATATGCAGCTATAAATTATAACGTCAGTAAGGTATCTATTTAAGTTGAATGGATGCCTTCTTTCGTTATGCTGATAGGTATCGGATAGGTTAGTTCGAATCTAAGTACAAAAAATACATTTAATTAATCCCTTGTTTTTGTTCCGTTACAACTTTATTATGGATATAATTGAGCAATCATCCTTATGAAGGAAATCATGTATAATATGTCATCCAGTTGGAGGTGAAACATGTCTGATTTTTTAGTGTTTTGGCCCGTTATCATTTTCATTGTTTACGGACTATTCATCTTACTTGGATTAACTACACTTTATTTAATTATAAAACTATTGATCAGAGCGATTGCAGCCCTGGATATATATTTAGATGAAAAGAGAAATAGGCGATTTTAGATCGGCCAAACTATGTACTAACAGAGATAAGAGCAAAGCGATGGAACCGATCGATCCATCGCTTGCTTTAAGTTGTTGGAAATTCGCTAAACTAACAGGCAGAATAAACAGAATATAAAAACAAAACATTAAATTTCTCTACTAATAGTGGGAAATTAAATTAGATGAACACTCAGAGATTGAACCACGAGGCTGCCTCAGATGATCGGCAGCCTCGTTAAGCTATTGGCAGTATAGCGCAAAAGTTTCGCGAATATCCTACATATGGATTTGTTTATGAAGTTCGTGAATAAGATGTTATAGGAAATCAACGCAAAACCAAAAATCATAAATCAAATTATTAAGGAGCTGTTTTTTTGAATGCAATATTATTTGATTTTCCAAGCAATTTTTTTACTGATAGATTACTCATAAGAAGTCCTCATCCTGGAGATGGCAAGGTTGTTTACGAATCTATAATGGCTTCAATTAATGAATTGAAGGAATGGCTGCCGTTTGCTCAGAAAGAGCAAACAGAAGAAATAATTGAAACCAATCTTAGAGAAGCACATTTGAAATTTTTAAAGAGAGAAGATCTTAGATTTCTTATATTTAACAAAGTGACTAATCAATTTATCGGATCATCTGGTTTGCACAATCCTAATTGGGATATACCAAAATTTGAGATTGGATACTGGATTGATACTCGACATAGTGGAAATGGGTACATGACTGAGGCTGTAAAAGGAATTTCTGATTTTGCATTTAATGAGTTAAAGGCAAGAAGAGTAGAAATTCGTTGTGATACATTGAATGCTAAGAGTAGATCTATTCCTGAAAGATTAGGATTTACGCTTGAAGGAACATTAAGAAATGAAGATACATCTGTTGATGGAAGTACGTTGAGGGATACTTATATTTATGCAAAGATTAAATGAAATATTTGCTCGTACTTCGAAGAAGGCGGTGACATCCTATAACACCATATTCATGCATTGATCCTTTCGGATCTCGGTCCGCAGAAGTGAATTCTAGAAGTATAAGCTGCGGACACATCCATTCCCCAAGATAAGAGCTATCTAAGGGGAATGGACGTCGTGAATATATAAACGTTATCTGTAATCGAGGGAATAGAGGGAAATAATATGAAGCATGTAACGATTCTATTTGTTTTAATTTTGTTTAGTTCTGCATGCGCAAATCAAGCATCTAATCAAGAAAATGAAATTTCATACTGGTACACCGGTGACTTCATTAGTCTCGTTGATCAAAGAAAAGAACCTATAAATAAGGAAATGAAAGTAGAATATACATTGCAGATGGAGAACTTCAATCCAATCGAGGAGATATTTAATAAATACAATAGTCAATTCTCAGAGGATAACGATAAGTACAAACATGTTGAAATTACTAAGAGAACAATGATTTATGAATATCATAATAATATAAGGAAAGTAGTTCCTGCAGAGAATATTAGAGAATCAAAAAGACTTGAATTATGGATAAACCCTTACAAACATTCAGAATATATGATAGAAGCAGTTGAGATTTATATATTAAGTGATGATTGAAATAGAGTATTCAACGAAGTCCTCGACATCAGATAACAATGTGTTCACGCATCGGGAGACAAGCCCCCTCGGTCCCGGAAGGCAAGTCGAAGAAGCATTTGCCGGGACACATCCGCACCACCTTAAGGTCACTACGTGACCTTAAGGTGGTGGGACGTCGTGAACACGGAAACGTTATCCGAAACTTCCGAGCGAATGTATTGAGCGTCGATGCTACGTAGTAAAGTACTTAAAAGTTTACTTAATCTTCAGGAATGTAAAATCATTAATCACATAAATTAATAAGTATTCCTAGCTTAGGGAGGGAAAAGTTATGGAGACATTTGGAAGGGGATGTCTTTGGCTAATTCTTGGAGCCATGGGATTATTAATTATTGCCTTTATCACCAAGAGTACAATTAATATTCCGTGGTTTATATTCATACCAGTCGTAATAATGGTGTTTTGGATGGCATCAAAGAAAAGCAAAAAGTAATAAAAACTTTGTCCTAAAGACTTTAATTTAATAATTTTGTTTTAAAGTTGTAGTTTTAATTCACTTGATTAAAGTGTAGATAAGTTCGAATTGAGTAAGGAACCCGAAGAAGTCGGAGGCATCGGATAATATTATATTCACGCTTTGATGCAATCGCTCCTCGGTCCAGCCGGAGTACGAAGTGATTCGAAGAGGCATTTCAGCAGCAGGGAAGATTATTCAGCCGGACACTCTTCCGCACCACTTAACTGCAACGCGGCCGCTCCCGTTGGTCGCTTAAGGTGGTGGGACGTTGTGAATTTATGATCGTTAGGCGACATTCCACAGTACAAACCAAAAAAATCTTTGGAGGTATTATTAATGACAATGCCGACACATATTTTAGCAGTTGGTGGGTTCGTTGAAAACGAACAAGGGAAAATCTTGCTGGTCAAAACACAGCATGGGGGTTGGGTCTTCCCCGGTGGACAAGTGGAAGTAGGTGAAAATTTAATAGATGCCTTGGTAAGAGAGATAAAAGAAGAAAGCGGAATAGATGTCACCGTATCTAATATTGTAGGAGCTTATTCAAATACAGCTCAATATAAATGGCATGATGGAGTAACTGACATACCAACTAAACTCATGTTGGATTTTACTTGTAAACCGATTGGAGGAGAACTGACCACTTCTGAAGAAACTTCAGAAGTGGAATGGGTAGTAAAAGAACGAGTATTAGATTATATCTCTCAGCTTGCAATTCGTACAAGATATCAGAAATATTTAGACTCTAAAGGCCATATAACTTATATGGAATACATAACAAAACCTGATTTTGAAATCAGAGTAGATAGAAACAAATAATAATTGATTATCGGCTGGCTCTCGGTCCGCAGAAGTGAGTTTAAGAAGTATACTCTGCCGACACATTCATTCCCCTAAGGTAAGGGCTAACTAAGGGGAATGGACATCGTCGTGAATACATAACGTTATGCGAAATGTTCGAAAAATTATTGATAGGTGGAGAAGTGCCATATTTTATTTATATAAAGACTATAATGATTGGATCCTTGATTATGATAGGGAAATAATTGATAAGATATTTGAAGGCATATCTTAGGTGTCAATCACTTCGAATACACTATATTCATTGATCAGGCAATTCCCATGGTCCGAAACGGATGGATTTGGAAGGGAAGTAGTTTCAACTGGACACACTCGACTTCTTCGAGAGTCGTGAAAATACAAAACGTTAGTAATTTACGTATGTATGGAAAGGAATATGTGAAGGTATGGATTAATCCATTTTATCACCTACATCAATATAGTGAAAATAAAGTTAGAAAAAGAAATCCATCATACAAATTACAAATGCTTATATTTTTTCAACTAATTGAAATATATCTTTCGTGGGAGAAACAACTAGCCAGTTCAAATGAGCCTTATTACCTTAAATTGTGGATAGAGGCAATTCGAAGAAGTGGCAACTTCACCTAACACTTAACTGAACAACCTTTAAGAAACCTGGAACTTGATCTTATAAATGAAATAGTTTATATTTGTTTAAGTGATTAAACCAATGAACGGAAAGAGTGAAGTGTATGAATCAAGTTGAACATATTCAGAAACAATTTAAAGAGTGTATCCCTCTACTGGAAGTGCTGACGGACGAAAACCGTCAAGCCATTATTATGTTGCTGGGACAGCACAAGTCAGGACTTAATGTCAATATGATAGCAGAACATATCAAATTGTCCAGACCGGCCATCTCCCATCATTTGAAGGTGTTAAAACAAAATGGCTTCGTTAATTTTGAAAAAAAAGGCGTTGAAAATTACTATGTACTGACTCTCCAACATCCCCTTGAGCAAATTAAATCATTAATTACCGCCGTGGACGCGGAGTGCAACAGATTTCTTAGCGACTGACAATAGACATTTGGAAGCAGTTATAAATAGATTTTTTCGCACCATTAGTTCATTCGTTTAAACCAATAATCATATGGAAGGTGAAGTATAATGAAGGCTATGATCATTAAGAAGTACGGCAAGAACTCTCCATTGATTATGTCAGAACTGCCCACACCTGACGTCGGGGAACACGATGTGCTCGTAGAAGTTTATGCAGCTAGTCTAAATCCAATCGATTTCAAAATAAAGGAAGGGAAAATGAAATTCCTTCTAAAGTACAAATTTCCTTTAATTTTGGGGAATGATTTCTCTGGGATTGTAGTCAAGGTAGGTGATCGAGTGAGCGCATTAAAACCTGGTGATGAAGTTTATGGAAGACCACGCAAAAGCCGTATCGGCACATTGGCGGAATATATTGCAGTACACGAAGAAGATATTTCGTTAAAACCGAGGAATCTAAATTTTGAAGAAGCTGCATCCATACCACTTGTCGGACTTACAACTTACCAAGCCTTTACCGATATTTTGCATCTTCAAAAGGGCCAAAAAATTCTGATTCATGCAGGTTCAGGAGGCGTTGGGACGTTTGCCATTCAACTGGCCAAATTAATGGGAGCTTTTGTTGCCACAACAGCAAGCGATAAAGGTTATGATTTGGTGAAATCATTGGGAGCCGATCTGATTATTAATTATAAAAATGAGAATTTTTAAGAGAAGCTTACCGGATATGACGCTGTATATGATACTTTAGGTGGAGAAGCCTTGAAAAAATCATTCCGTATACTGAAGCCAAGCGGGCAAATCGTATCCATCTCTGGCGTGCCAAATGCAAAATTTGGGAAGGAAGCAAAATTGGGGTGGATGAAAACGGCAATTTTGTCCATGGTAAGCCGTAAGATCAACGCACTTGAGAAGAAGAACCAAACGAGATATCATTTCCTTTTTATGAAACCTAGTGGAGCTCAATTAAAGATTTTAAAGGAATTTATTGAAGCTGGTCATATTAAACCTATTATTGATAAAGTATATCCGTTAAAAGATGCCGGGCAAGCATTCCAGTACCTTGAAGGCGGAAGTGCCAAAGGAAAGGTAATCATTAAAATAAAGTAATTATAATGGCTGTGATGTCCCATTAGAGCGACAAGCATAGTTGCAAGTGCGATTTTCAAGAAAGGGCCATCCGCAAAAGATTGGCCCTAAAACTTGCCCTTACAGACAGTGCGGAGAACCGTGTCAGCTTTTTGGGATAGGTGAAGGTCAAACCCCAGCCTAGTTTAAACCATGAGGATTCGCCTCTAAAAATCCCGCTACTCGCTCAGTAAGACCTGCCAAGGTACGTTCAAAAACGGTCTCGTCATTGAGTGCTCTACTGAGAATCAATCCGCCTTGAATGCTGACAATCGTCTCCTCTGAAATTTTGATAGCGGCTTCCATGGTCGCACCTGCTCGAACAATTGCAGCACTTAAAGCATCGATCCACCTTTTAAAATACTGTCGAATCATTGAAGCGAATCGGTCCCGAGTCTCGTCAAGGGCAAAAGCACCGACAAGACATATTCGTTGCCCTGACCGAAAATACGTATCGATCTCACGCCACATGTTTTGAATAGCGGCATGGGGTTCGTCTCGTTCGAGCGGTTCAAATATGTTGCTTATAAACCATTTATCAATGTGTGCGAGAATCTCGGCGGCCATTTCTTCTTTCCCCCCAGGAAAAAAATAATAAAGACTTCCTTTGGAAAGACGTGTGCGAGCAGTAATTTTGCTCATAGATGCACCCTCGTAACCGAGCTCACGAAAAACCTCAGCAACCATCGGAATGACATCAGCCTTTTCAAATACGCTACGAGTCATAGGCCTAATTCGGTTAGACCGGGATGGTCATCGGGACGCCTACCGAGCGGCCAATGGAATTTACGTCCGTCTTGACTGATGGGCATATCATTGATCGACGCAAACCTGCGCTTCATCAAGCCATTGTCGGCAAACTCCCAATTCTCGTTCCCATATGATCGAAACCAATTTCCACTGTCATCATGCCACTCATATGCAAAGCGTACTGCAATTCGGTCATCGGTAAATGACCAAAGCTCTTTTATGAGCCGATAATCCAATTCTCTAGCCCATTTACTTGTAAGTAACGAGACAATTTCCTTTCGACCAATTGGAAATTCGGTGCGGTTTCTCCAATAGCTATCCTCTGTATACACAAGTGAAACACGGTGGGGATCGCGACTGTTCCAGCTATCTTCTGCCATCCGGACTTTTTTAATTGCGGAATCACGAGTAAATGGGGGAATAAGTGTACCCAATAAAATCTCCTCACTCTCTATACTGTTTGGTACATTATAAACCGATTGGTTTACAAAATGCAAGCTACACAGAATAATAAGAAGAGGGCTAAGATAATAGGAGGAGTGTTAAATTGAAGATATTTTGTACAGTTTGTATTCATTTAATATTGTTATTCACCCTGTTGGCTTGTGATAACTCAACAGTATCATCACCGCAAATAAATCAAGAGGTCTATGTAGAAATACCTAGTATCACAATTCGTTCAGATGATACTTCTATACCTTATATTTCGAGACTGGTAGATACTAGCGACAATCTTCATGGTAGGTCCGGTGATTTCAAGAAAATCAAGACTAATCAAAGTAAAATCCCTTACATTCAACTTGGCGAAGAAATCCAACTGAAATTGCAGCACGATCCACCTGTGTCATACACTTTATTTGATGATATTTTGAATGAAAACGGAACTAGAAAGTATAGTCACTTATCAACTCAAGAAGTGATCTTTCATTTCGAGGATAGAATAGGAACATTTTTATTAACACCGAATGCGGCTTCTTATCTTAGTTCTGAATAGTCAGAATTACTCTCCAGGTAAAACCATTCGAGGATTTACATTAGTATGTTATTGGGATAATCAAACAGTAGAGTACTCGTTTATCGTAAGAACGGACGCATCTTAAATTCTACAAGGTATTTCATCATTTGATTTGGTTTTTTACTCGTTATGGTGCTTTTCTTATGCTCGCGAGAACGTTTTTCTGTAAACTTTTCTTAGGGGATAATATGTGTTAAAGTTTGGATAACAATGGAAACAGGAGGCGTTGTTTTTGAAGAGCCTTTTGGGTATTAAAGCGGTGCTCTTTGATTTGGATGGTACGTTATTAGACCGTGATACCTCACTTGCCTTTTTCATTCGTGACCAATATGACCGATATTCGCACCTTCAAGTTGTTGATAAAGATATTTTTGTGCAACGTTTCATTGAGCTCGATAATCACGGATACGTTTGGAAAGATAAAGTTTATCGGCAGCTTATAGATGAGTTCTCTATCTTAGAGGTAGAATGGACAGAACTTCTAACTGATTATTTGAATGGATTTAAAAGACATTGTGTAGGTTTTCCTAATTTGATGAATATGCTTACAGAGCTAAGGAACAGCGGTATGAAGATAGCACTTATCTCAAATGGTTATGGACAATTCCAGTACGACAATTTTAAATCATTGAGTATTAGTCATTTGTTTGATGAAGTTCTTATATCCGAATGGGAAGGATTGCGTAAGCCTGACCCAGCAATTTTTATTAGAGCGTTATCTAAACTCGGAGTGGAAGCAGCGGAGGCACTTTTTGTAGGGGATCATCCCGAAAACGATATAAGAGCAAGTCGAGCTGTTGGTATGAAGACAGCGTGGAAACGAAATAATACAGTATCTTCTTGTAGTGTTGATGCCGACATAATTATTGAGAATTTAGGAGAATTGACCCAATACATATTAAGCTAACGGGAAGCGTTACTTTACCCATGACTTGAAGGCGGGCAGTTAGGATTGCATCGAATCCATATGATTATTAAGGAGATAATAATGAAGGTAAGACATTTAATATTAATAGTCATTTTTTTCGGAATTATATATTTAATTACAGATTACAACCAATCATACAGAACAATAAATGAGGTATTATATAGCGAGAATAAATCGAATAATTTTTTTAGCATTAAGCAGATAATTGGTGGAAGTGAATATAATAAGAAAGCATTTTACTTTATACTTAATGACTCAGATCAAGTAGTCGGGGTAAGTTTAAATAAAGGTATTTTTGGATGGAAATTTTCTAGATATAGTACTGGAACAGGTTTGGAAATTAATAAAGAGCAGAGGGTATCTAAATTAAGTATTAGCTCCTTACAAGAAACATATAAACATTATTTCGGGCTTACATCATATGCAAATGTTCAAAAAATTATGATTAATCAAACCATTGAGGCAGAGTTGATTAATCTAAAAGAGCATCTAGCAAATGTTAATGATATTGAAAATACATATTTGTGGTACGCGAATATTAACGATAAGGCGAATAATTTCATAGTTGAGGTTTATGATGATCAAAATAAGTTAATTGATAGTGAGTAGGATATAGAGCTTCCCCAAAACGCTTGGCAGAAAGGCATACGAGGTCAGGATCGACTTGAGAAGGTTGCGCAGCCGCCGGTAGGCTGGCGGCTGGATGATCAATATTAGTGTCCATATTGTTCTAATTCTTTAAAAAGTACATCACCATTTTCTTTTATACCATCTCTATATTTAGCATAAAATGTACGTACAATAGTACGGGATTAAAACTAGTAAACATAAACATCGCATAGGGGAACATTGGTTCTAATGCACTAAAGAAAAGGAGAAATGTGGCGTGGGAATTTCCGTTTATTATACTTGTATGAGAGACCTTAATCTTACCATTCTTGAAAATCAAGAGATAACGGCCATCATTGACAGATACAATGCAGGTTTTGAAATGAAGGATATTGGAGAAACATTTTGTGTTTATGACTATGATCAGGATGAATCAACTGTGATCTTTGCAGGTTCTACGAAGCTGCCCATTACAGATGATTTTGAAAATACAATGCATGCGCTGATTTATTGGTTGAACTGTTTAACAGATATTAGAAGAAGTATTTCTAATGGTGACTGGCATGTACATCTAGATGATACCGATGCTATTTGGGATGAGGAAACGGGCTGGCAAATGCCAGAAGATTAGCAGCTGCTGTTTGAGGATTTAATGTGCGCTGGATAGAACTTAGGCAACTGAACCGGAGAAGAAAAAGCTAAGTGGCCTTATTAGAACGAGCTTATTAATTTGATGATGTGCTTGGTGATCTTCTTCCGCTAAATAATGAAATTTGCTACCAAAAGGTTCAATCGTATTTTCTGAGTGATTTGCAGCCATTTACTCATTGGCCAGCTCGAAGAGAGCAGTGTTTTTTGAACAGGTTGGACAATATGTTCAGGAAAAGAAATTAAAAATAAGCTATTGCCGAGGAGCTGAAGAACAAGCTGCTCAGCAGCCAATAACTCTTTTAAGGGGTTTCACCGAAGAAGTTGTCCTTTTAACAATGTTTATTGTTTGGAAAATAAAAAATGTTTGCCAAACTCGACACCGGGGTAAACAAATAATATATAAACCCATTAGTCGAGGTGAAAAACATGAGTATTCGAGAACAGCATGAAGAACGTGTTGAACGACGTGAGAACCATGATCCCAGCTTAGTAGGTGCGACGTTTATCAAGTATGCCGCATACATCATCATTACGCTGGCTATTCTCTATTTTATTGTAAAATATTTGCTGCCTATGTTTCGTTAATAATTTCTGCTTCATAAGAAGGACAAAATTGTAAAAAACAAGGGATTATCTGCTTCATAGAGAAACAACTAAAGCAGGAAAATTGTATAGAAGGAGAGGAAATCGTAATGATAAGAGCTCAAAACTTAATGCTTTTGGAAATATTGTCGATGGAAAGTTTTAGTATTCGCTCCATGCAAAGTCTACGTGACAAACGAAAGCGGTTATTAGCATGGAGCAGTATAATCTAACCGAACAAGTTCCATGAATTTAGCAGGTTTGTCATATGGCTTTGCAACCTGGCCATCTCTATAGATGAAGGGGCGAAGCCAATGAAATATGTATCAGCTAGTGAGATTTTACCCGAGTATTTACTCCATGAAATTCAAAAATATGTACACGGCAGTGTACTTTATATTCCTTCTCCAAAAGAGGCGCAGAAAAAAGTGGGGGCAGATTTCGGGGCAGAGAGAGTATCTGCAGAAGCGAAATTTAGAGATTAAGCAATTATTCCGAATGGGCCGTAGCATTGATCAGCTCGCGGACTCGTATTGCCTGTCTGAGGATAGCATCAGGAAGATCGTGTATAAAAAAGAAAAATAACGATAGGCTCGCGTTGGGATTAAAACCGATGCGGGCCTTTTGATTTGCAGCGTAAAACGGTTATAAGTATTGTTTACCTATTATTTAATATTGAGCGCCTGTATACTTTTGCTTAAATAATTGCATTAACGAAGCGAAGGGGGAGAGTATGATTGAATTTTTTCAATATGATACGGAAGAGAAAAGGCGCTCTTTGCTAGTTAGAGCGAGGAAAGTTGCTTTATTAGCGTTACAACAGTATGACCTGGAATGGGAATGCATTCAATTTATTCAACTATCAGACACAATAACTTTTAAAATTGAGCTGAGTTGGTCGCAACGTTATTTACTTCGTATTCATTCTGATCGATTAAGTAAAGAGGAAATCTGTTCAGAACTTGCTTTGGTCCAAGCATTTAACAAGTTGGAAGATCTGGATGTACCAAAAGGGGTAACAAGCGTGAATGGCTCTTATGTATTGGAGATCAATACAGAGGATGATATCGACGCCCCTATGTTACGATGATGAAATGGGTAGAAGGTGAACATATGAGCGGAGAGTTGACGGACAGCTGCGTCTATAATATGGGCGTAATGATGGGAAAACTTCACGAAGCAGCTGTATGTTTCGTTCCCCCTCCTGATTTTGTTCGACCGATATTGGGGGCAGACAGTTTTAAAAACGAAATGGCTAAGCTAGAACGGTATTATACACGTTTTTTATCAGGCGAGGCATGGAAGACCTACCAGGCTGCTGCTGATAAGATTTTATCAGAGCTCGCAGTAATGCATAGGAACAACCAGAATTATGGACTTATTCATGCGGATTTACATACCGGCAACATGGTTTTCATTGATGAGAAACCCCATCCGATTGATTTCGGAAGGTCTGGTTATGGCTATTTTCTCTACGACATGGCAGGTACGCTATTAGAGCTATATCCTAAGCAGCATGGATGTTTATCAAAGGGTATGAAAGTATAAGAAAGTTGGAATCGGACTATGTTCGGCATTTAGAATGCTTCTTCATCATGTTCATGATGGAGAATTACTGTCATCATGCTTCTGATCCAAGAGAAATCCACGATTTAATCGATGAACAACAATACGCACAAGCGTACATAAGAGAATATTTAAATGATACTCCATTTCTATTAGATGTGATAGAACCTGTGAAAATCGATAGGTCAACTATCATAGATACAAGGAATTAAACATGCAACCCCGACCGATGAGCAAGCAACCAGTGCCCAAACGAGGAAAATTCCGTTTCTTTATTGTATAATGGACACTTCATCATGAGATAAATAAACAGGGGAAAGAGGGGAAAAATGCCTACTATACTGGTTGCTGATGACGATTCGAACATTCGCGAACTCGTCTGTTTATTTCTGCGCAACGACGGATTTACAACAATTGAAGCCGCGGACGGCAAGGAAGCACTGGCCATCTACGCTTCAACACATGTCGATCTTGTCGTGCTTGATATTATGATGCCGATTATGGATGGCTGGACGTTATGCAAGGAGCTCAGAAGAGCTAATCCGGATCTTCCGTTACTCATGCTGACTGCGAGAGGCGAAACATGGGAGAAAGTGAAGGGTTTCGATCTTGGGACGGACGATTATTTGACGAAACCATTTGATCCATTGGAGTTGACAGCTCGTGTCAAGGCATTACTGAAAAGGTACCGGATTGGCTCCACTCAGATCATCCAGTTCGGCACCATCACCCTTGATCGGCAAACCTATAAAGTGATGAGTGGGACGGAATCGTTCACGCTGCCGCTCAAGGAGTTTGAATTACTGTATAAGCTGGCGGGAACACCCGGACAAGTCTATACACGCGAGCAGTTGATCGATCAGGTTTGGGGGATTGATTACGCTGGAGATAGCCGAACAATAGATGTCCATATTAGACGACTGCGCGAACGGTTTACAGCTACACCCGATTTTCGTATCGAGACGGTACGCGGGCTTGGCTACCGGCTTGAGGTTTACGAATGATCAAATCCTTATATATACGAGTCGTTCTGACATTTTTAGTTTCAGTAATTGGGGGGACAGTCCTTTCCTTTTTTGTGGCAACTTGGGTATTTAAAGATAAACTGAACGAAAATTTGCAAATACCGTTACTTTACTTTGGTCAGGACATCGCGAGGATTTACAATACACTTCCATTAAATGAAGCGGATGTGTTCGTAAGCGGAATGGATCAGCTCAAATCCTATCATCTTCGAATTTACGAAGAATCAGGCCAGTTCCAGTCTTATGGAACACTGGGCGATCATAAACCAGCCACTGTGACTATGGAACAAGTGAAAAAAGTACTAGCCGGAGAAGTTGTTCAAGTTAATCCGAGTGGTATCTCTACTACTCTATTAGGTTTGCCGTTTACAACTGAAACGGGCACGAAAGCAATGTTTATAGAACCGATCGGCCCTCCGTCAGCACCTTTTATTATAAAATGGATATGGAACTTTTTAATTTTTGCGTTGGTAACAGGAAGTTTATTGATTCTGGTTGCCGCTATGTTCCTCGTCAGACCGATCAAAAAGCTGACAAAAGCGACTAGGCATATAGCGAGTGGCGATTTCAACGTCAAACTGAACATTAAGCAAAAGGGAGAATTGGGTACATTAGCTCGAAGCTTTGAGGAGATGATGCACGATCTGCAACAGCTTGAACAAATGCGCAGGGAATTTGTATCGAACGTGTCGCACGAAGTTCAGTCTCCGCTTACCTCGATATCCGGATATGCTTTGGCGCTCAAGCAAGCAAACGTCACAAATGATGAGCGGAGCCGTTATCTCGATATTATCATCGCTGAAGCAGACCGGATGTCCAAGATGAGTGCCAGCCTGCTAAAGCTGAGCTTGCTTGAATCGCAGTCACAGCAGTTGCAGTTGGTCAGATTCAGCCTTGATGAACAGATCAGGCGAGTCATTGTCGCGATCCAGCCGCAATGGTCGGCTCGCAACATCCATTTCGAGCTCAATTTAAAGGCATATCAAATAAAGGCTGATCATGATCTATTAAATCAGGTATGGACGAACATACTCGGTAATAGCATAAAATTTTCCGCAGATGGCGGTGTTATTAGCGTCATCATCAAGCACGATACCAAAAACGTGACAGTCCGAATATCCGACACCGGCATTGGTATTTCGCCTGAGGATCAGAAGCGTATCTTCGAACGGTTCTTTAAGGCTGACCGCTCCCATAGTCGTAAGTATAACGGCAGCGGCATGGGACTGGCCATCGTTAAGCAAATCGTATCACTCCATCAAGGCGACATCCGAGTGGAAAGTGAACTCGGCCGAGGGACGTCCGTCATTGTCACCTTGCCATTCATAACGTCAACAGAGTAATTAATTCTCTATGTTACGGTATCATGTGCAATCTTTTACAAGTGATGCCGTAACTTTTTTTCTTGTTCATACTGCGTTAATATTGTCGTCACAAGCAGTACATCTTCCTCGTGTAAACTCTCCTTAGTAGCCAAAAGATAGCCGGAATAAACCGGTGATAAGAGGAGAAGATACGAGTGGAAATAAAAAAAGAGATAAAGAAAAAGAGGATGAGTAAACCGCTTCGCATTATTCTTAAATCCCTAGCAGCTATAGTTATAGCAATTTTACTTTTTATAGCGATTGTTTTTATTATTGATAAGGTCAGCAGCAAATTAGAGCAAGGAAAAATACATCCCTATGGGCAGTTAGTTCCTGTAGATGGGAAAAATATGAACGTTCTGATTCAAGGAAAAGGCGAAGAAACCGTCGTACTGCTGCCGGGCTATGGAACAGCAGCGCCAGCACTTGATTTTAAGCAGCTTATAGACGAGCTATCTCCATATTACAAAGTCGTCGTAATCGAGCCTTTCGGTTATGGATTAAGTGATCGAACTGATAAGGAGCGGAGCACGGACAATATTGTAAGTGAAATTCACGAAGCTTTGCAGCAGCTAAATATTGACCGTTACACGTTAATGGGCCATTCTATTGCAGGCATTTACGGGATTGCTTATGTGAACAAATATCCGGAAGAGGTGCAGGCATTTGCGGGAATCGATACTAGTGTTCCAACACAAGCTGGAATGGATGTTACATTCCCGATAACAATGTTTAAATTACTCAAACAATCAGGTTTCGGAAGATTGATGTTGGAACTAAGTTCTGATCCCTATGCTGAGCTGCCATTTGATGAAGAAACAAAAAAACAAATGCGAATGATTACACTTGAAAATATGTATAATAAATCTACCTTGAATGAATTGGAACATATTTCAGCTAATTTTAAAGGAGCTCAGCATTTAACATTCCCCACAGAACTTCCCCTTATTTTGTTTGTAGATGCGGGTAATACAAGTAATGAAGGATGGATAGCGCTCCATGAAGAACAAGTCAAAAATTCTGCAGAGGGAAAAATGATGACATTTGAAGGCGGCCATTATTTACACCATCTCCGATCAAAAGAAATCGCTGAAAACTTTAGACAATTTATGCAAGAAATAAAATAAGTACACTGAAAGTAAAGAGGGGATCTCAAAAGTCATAAAATGACGGAGGGACACCCTCTTTTCTATGAATCAGGTAATAGAAGACGTTCAACTTGTAACCCACAAGTAACAGCAAAAAATTGGGGTGAGCTGTTAATATGGAAATGAATATACAGCTCATTGCCAAGTTTAGCCTGCTGCAGAATACCACATCACTGCTCCAGTCGTTCGCCGTATTCGCGCTCATCCCACTGATGTGGGAGTCGGACGCGTCAACGCACATGCTGTTTCCTGTGATGCAAAATCCGTTCTTTGCAGGGATTTATTTGTGATTGGACGAATGATAAAGAAACTGCGAAGATGGATAGGAGAAGACTTACGGAAATAAACAATTAAGGAGGCAAATCTTTGTACAATCATTTGGAACTAATGAGCATTCAAGCTGAAGTGCTCTATATTCATAATTATGCTGGACGTATTACAATGATTAATGAGCCTGTGGACCAGCCTGCTCCCCGATTTTTTTGGGGACAGACCGATGCTGGAAGCATTGTAAGATTCCGCAGTGACACACCAGATCGCTTAGTCCATGATGTCCTGCAATGCTTAGGCCAGAGTGATTCAACCGAGCAACTTGCCAGTGTTATTCGGGCATTAGAAAAGGACAGAGCAATTAAAGGCATATGGATAGGTCCGGCTTTTGTATTTCAAGAATTCGCAAATGATTATACGAACGCCACATTGGTTAATGATGACAATAAATACTGTTTGGAACCAGGGTTTCCTACTCTATTATCGGAACTGAAGTTTCGAGAACCTTGTTTTATGGTGACAGAAAACAACATGGCTGTATCAGTCTGTTTTAGCGCAAGAAGTAGTGATAAGGCGGCAGAGGCCGGAGTCGAGACTTTGAAAGATTATCGAGGAAAAGGATATGCGATGCGTGTTACGTCCTCATGGGCTCAAGCAATACGACGGTCTCAAAAGATTCCTCTATATAGTACATCATGGGATAATTTTTCTTCCCAGTCTATTGCAAAACGCCTTCGTCTTCACCTTTATGGAACGGACATTTCCATATATTAAGGTTTAGATTTAAAAGAACGGTTTATAGTTTTCCATCTACGGAGATATCTCAGGAGCACTCAGTAATGTAGCTCCTCTTTTTTATTAAATTAACGGGCACGATAGCAAAAAATAGGACGAAATCCTCTTTTACATCATGTATCAATAATTGGTAGAATTGGCACATGAAATAGTAAGGAATAGCATGACGCTTATACCTCTATGCAGTCTAGTATGTCAAATGTAATTAAGTGCTATTAGGAGGAATTTTTGAAGATGAAACAACTGATTCAAGAAATAATAGATTTGCTGCGCGATAAGCTTCCTGGACTGGATGAGTCGTTAAACCCGCCAGCAACGAAGGAGGAACTGCGTAAGACGGAGGAGGTAATGGGAGTTACGCTTCCTTCTGAACTGCGTGATTTTTATTTGCTGCATAATGGAGAAAAGTCCGAAGGTCCGGGACTGTTTTTTGGTTTGCGTTTTCTTTCATTAACTGAAATGCTTGAAGAGTGGCGAATTTGGGCTGATCTGGAGGAGGAATATGCGGAGGAAGGCGATCATTATTCTGTACCGGCTAACTGGATTAAAGAACGGTATATCAATCGCTACTGGGTGCCCATCAGCAAGGACGGAGGGGGCAACAACCTCGGAATCGATCTGGATCCGGATGAGAACGGGGTGAGAGGACAGGTCATTAATTTCGGCCGCGACGAACATGTCAAATATGTAATTGCCCGAAATTTCAATTCGCTGTTAGAATTTATTCGCGATACCATTCAGAAAGGCGAATATAGTGTTCAAGAAGATGAAGAAGAAGGCTTTCGCTACTGGAGTTATGGCCGTGAAGAGGAGGTTCATTTTTTTGATGTTCTCCGAAAGCTAGAACTTCCTGTACTTGAACCTTTTGGACGGGTAACGGGTTTGGATGAGACCGAGGCTTGGTTTAGCGGACTGAGTCAGGAGTGGCAGGAGCGCATACAGGCGATTGGCGATACGCCAACTGATTTTCTACTTGCAAAGCGGCTTTTCTTTATCAGGGAAGGTTTAACAGATATTGCTCCACTGGCCCAGTGCAAAGAGCTGCGGGAATTGGTTTTAAGCGGTAATGAAATTCGCTATGTGGAGGCTTTGAGTGGATGTCAACATTTAAAACAGCTCTATCTGGTAAATAATCCGGTATCGGACCTGCAACCGCTGGCAAGGCTGGAGCAGCTGCAGGAGTTGAATATTGCAGGTACAGCTGTTACTGATCTAACTCCTCTTCGTTCCTTGGCTAAATTGAAAAAGGTAGATGCCGGGAATACGGCCATTCGTGATTTTTCATCATTAAAGCCAGTTAGAAGCTTGCGCGTCTTGAAGGTTAGCGGGCCTGACCGGGAACAGCTTCGTAGTTTGGCGGAACTGACACAACTTCAGGAATTGACGCTTTCTGGTCTTGATCAACTGAATGAGGATGATCTGACTATACTAGAACAACTCGTGAATTTGCGCAAGCTGGAGTTGGAAGGCGCTCATTTGCCGCATTTGGCGTTTTTGCAGAAATATCGTTACCTGAAAGAGCTTTCGATGAAGGATTCATCTGTTGAGGATATTTCGGCACTGGCCCGGCTTGAGCGACTGCAAGTACTGGAACTGAGCAATTGTCCGGAAATCGGAAACCTGGAAGAGCTTGCACATTCGGTTTCCTTGAAGCAGGTGGCGGCTTCCTTCCAGCAATTTGCTCTGTTGAAGAATTGTTTTAACCGTAAAATTGACTTTTCGAAAATGATCGGAAGAATGACGGAAGAGGAATCTGCGATCTGGCGTGACTATTTAAATCAGGATTGGAGTTAAAAACGACGTCATACGTTTTAATAGGAGTTTCATTGGAGTTTGAAGCAATAGTTGTATGATGAAAAGTTAGACAGGAGGAAGTACAATGCTGCTGAAAGATACAGATCAACTGGACGATCTAAAGGATTTTCTAATCAGCTGGTACGGAAGGTACGAGAGCTCTTACGGTGTGCCTGTGGATAAGATCCCAACCTATCTGCCAAAAGCGTTACAAGAATTATATGCGTTTGCAGGACGCTGGAAAGATGGTTCGGATGATCATCCCGAGCACTCTCCAGAGATATTTCAACAGCAGGATTGTCTTTATTCAGTGGAACGACTAAAGAAGGATAAGAATAAGATTACGTTTCTTGAGGAAAATCAAGCAAACTGGACTTGCCAAGTGGAGGCAAGCAACAACGATTCTCCTGTCTACTGCGACGAGCGCTTACTTTGGGATGACAATGCAAAGGGATATATCATCGTCAATGATTCTTTATATCATTTTCTGAAAAGTTTTTGTTTACAGGAGGTTGTTTATGACTGTAAACAGCTATATATAATAGAAGGAAAATTAGATAATATAAAGATGTTGTTTAATGAACCACTTGAAGATCTGTGGTTAAATGGATATTATATTAGCCCCAAAGAAGAGGGACCTACTCATACATTTTACCAATGCGGGGACGTACTGGTCATGGAGCGCTATGGTGACTTTTGGTTAGGATCTAATTGTGATTTTACTGCAGCTCTGAATGACGATGTCCTGTCTTCAATCAAGCTGAGAAAGATCAAACCTTAACGAAAGTGCGCAAGAACTCATTGACAAATTAATATTCAGAGGTGATGCTGAATGATTGATATGCAGTATATATACGATCTTGAAGCTGAGATGGACATAATGAAGCTTGTAGATAATTATAATGAAATAAAATCAATCCTGCAGCAGTACCCTCAGGAACAGTGGTCATATGAAATGATTTTAGCATATGCAAGGGCACTGAATTATCTGCAAGATTTTTCTGACCAGACCAATCCATTTGAGCAAGCATATGAGCTGCTTCAAACTGTTTCTGATACGGGAATGAAGGACGCTGAATGGCATTTAATAATGGCTTCGGTTAGCTTTAATCTACAAATTTACGCTGAGGCAGTAAAACATGCTGAACTAGCAAACACTATCATAGCTGGCTGTGCTGATGATATGCTTGCGTTTTACTCACAATATTACTAGTAGAGGACTTCATAGATAATCTTCATGTTTAACAATCGCCCCAACTCTTGTTTCCATCAGGAGGAATGAATTATGAGAATTTTTGTTGCTGGTGCTACTGGTGCTGTAGGACGTTTCTTGCTTCCAAAGTTGATTCGTGCAGGTCATGAAGTAATTGGAATCACGCAAAGCGAGAGTAAGAAATCCATTATCGAAAAGACAGGAGCAAAAGCATTAGTTACTGACGTCTTTGATCGCGAGGCGATACAATCGGCATTAGGTGAATCTCAACCGGAGGTTGTCATTCATCAATTGACTTCTTTAAGTAGTCGTAATTTTTCAGACAATACAAGAATACGTAAAGAAGGAACGCAAAATTTAGTAGACGCCGCCCTTTCGGCTGGTGTCAAACGCATCATCGCACAAAGCATTTCTTGGGCATATGAACCGGGAGAGAGACCGGCTACTGAAGAAGCAGCCTTGCATGTAATAGCCGAAGAACCCCGGAAATCGACAATTGATGGAATAGTAGCATTGGAAAATGCTGTGATGGAAGTACCGCAATATGTAATTTTACGCTATGGAATGTTCTATGGTCCGGGCACTTGGTACGAGCATAACGGATTTATGGCAGAACAAATTCATCAAAGGCAGATTCCTGCAACCGAAGGGGTTACTTCTTTTCTTCATGTGGAGGATGCTGCTGAGGCAGCACTTATGGCTTTACACTGGCCCTCTGGACCAGTGAACATCGTCGACGACGAACCGGCAAGAGGAATCGACTGGCTCCCGGTTTATGCACAAGCCATAGGAGCACCTATTCCTGTAACACTTTCGAACAGCAATGCTTGGGAGCGAGGGGCATCGAACAGAAAGGCTCGCCAGGAATACGGCTGGAAACCGCTATATCCAACTTGGCGGACAGGATTTACTAATACCTGAATCCTCTGTAAGTAACAACAGCTGAATAAACCGGTGATACAGCTGCCATTTCATCACATATTAAATTCTCAATTCGCTAATCGTTATAAAGACTTGTATAAAAAAGACGTATCCATACCTCCTTTGACAGGAGCTGGATGCGTCTTTTTTAACAGGAATTTCGAAAATAGCTGTTTTTTATTGGTTTAGGAAATTATGCACCAGTTAAAATTTTGGATAAGTATGTTGAGCTTGAATTGAACCTAATGATGCGGACACTGATGACCGTTAGCGCTCATTTTTCGTCAACTTCCCCTTTCTAGCGGACAGAAATATCCGTTAGCGGGCAAAAAGCTAGAGAATTCGACAGAATGTTCTTCTAATGGTCATAAGTGTCCGTATTTGCAACAAAAAGACTGTTTTTTGATTCTAACGGTCATTAATGACCGCACCGTAAATAACGTCGTATCGTTTGTTCTTTGCACACGATGACGGCAAGTGAGGTCACCGATAGGTGATTTTATTCAGTGTACTCTCCTCTAAGGGAGGCGCTTTGCTGCAGTAAAAGCAGTTTTTACTGGTATTTTTCCAATCGTAGTTCGTTTATCCGACGAATCGTGAATCAGTGGGTCCACCTATCCACACAGCTAGTGATGGCCGCCTCGTCTGAGCCGGTGGCAACTGAAGAGAAATTGAACAAGTTGCTCCACCAGATGTTCTTCGCAACCCGTAAGGGAGATTTTCTCTTCTATTTGAGAAAGCTATGTACACAAGAGCCTGAATATCGGGAGGTACTGGATGGCATGGAGCAGGGCAGAATGAGTTTTGCTCGCGATCTATTACTAAACCTTGGCATGACCACGGAAGCTGCTGAGCATAAAGCCTGGTTTCTGTACCACTATTACCTCGGATGGTATGAACGTCACAAACTGGAGCAGCCTACCGAGAAGGAATTGCTTGATCATGTACGTTTGATTCGGGAACATTTGATATAACGTAAAGGGAGGGTGGAGGATGGAAACTTGGCTTGTATGGTTTGTTGGAAGTGTCTTCTTCGTTTTAAGCGGTGTTCATATATATTGGGCAGCGGGCGGGAAAAGAGGGGCACGAGCTGCAATCCCAAGCGTAGGTGAGGAACCATTATTTCGTCCGTCAGTATGGGGGACTGGAATCGTAGCACTGCTGCTGGCCTTCATGGGTTTATTCGTGTTTCAATTAGGCGGGTATGGTGAGCCTATAGGGCCCAGATGGTTATATGAGTATGGGGGCTGGAGCCTGGCTGCTTTATTTATTATGCGTGCAGTTGGCGATTTTAGATGGGTCGGATTTTTTAAGCGCCAGAGGGAAACTTTATTTGCCCAGTGGGACGGTATTCTCTTTTCGCCGCTCTGCCTGCTCATGGGAGTTTGTCTTATAGTTATAGCTATCGTAGAACAGTAGAACATAGCATAAAACTTCGCATACAAAGCTAAAAATCGACACCGTTCTACATATTCAAGCGCTCGTTATAAGAAGCTAATCCTAATAGAATAGTAAAGAAGTCACTTATGGATTAACCATGTGTATATTACAATATTTAGTATGAACTACAGAATATAGAATTGATTATTGTTTAATAAGCTATGTATCAGTAGTCCAAAATCCTTCACAACGGGGGATAGTTTAATGAACCACATTAATGAGCAGGCTCTGTGAAGCCTGCTCATTTTATTAAACTAACGGTCAGGACAGTTTGGGTTATCTTATAATTTGTAACATAACCTTTTATGTAAACGTTTATATAGTATTCCAACGAAAAGAGGTTCTCCTATGAAAAGTCGATTCCTTATTTTTTTCCTATTTGTAATAGTGACCTTAACTGCGTGCGCAAACGACAAAGGTGATGAGAACAAGTTAAGTTTGGATGATAGCACCAGAGGTGAAAAGCTTGACGATCAAAACGTCCAAAAAGAGCCTCGGATTGATTCCAAAGCAGAAGTCATTGATGGGGATTTTGTTTATCGTCTCGTTTCTGAGAAATCGGTATACGCCGAAGGCGGGAAAGTAGAAGTCTACGCAGAACTGGAATATGTCGGAGATAAGCCAGAAATTAAAATCGTCCATGCAGCTTCACCATTCTCTTTCCCAATGAGAGAGAAAACAAGAGGATATGATCTCCTCTACATGATGGATCAGCCTCTTATCGTTACCCTTTTAAAAAAGGGCGAGCCTCTAAGGGAGTCTTTTAAGGGAGCAGGCGGTTACGGATCAGAAGATCCAAAGGATTACATTGATTTCATGATTAGCGTGGCGGAGGCATCCCAAAAAGGCACGTTGCCTTGGGGAGATTACCAGGTATTTGGATTTGCTAATTTCGAACCAATATACAAGGAGAGCCAAGAAAACGAAACACTTCGCTTGAAAGCGGAGATCGAGTTCATCGTGGAAAAGCCTGAAAAAAACGGATGACAAAATGTTACTAGCATTATTTCATTGAACTAACTAACACGTTAGCTTAATCAGCAAAACGTTGGAGAACAACATATAAACATTTGTACCACGTAACTACGAAGTTTTCTTATACAATAAGAGTGGGAGGAATGAGCACCATTAAAGGGTATGTCACGATTCAAAATAAGAAGATTTATTATGAGGTTCACGGTGATAACAATCTTCCAACCTTCTTGTATCTGCACGGAGGACCTGGTGTTGGTTCATATGATTTCAATCTAATTCAAGCAAAAAGGTCGAAAGAAACTGTATAAACTTTGGTTTACAATAACCCTGATTAATACTTACCACTTATTATTATTTGGAGGTGGAACGACATTGCTGAAAAGGATTTACATGCTTTGTTTCGCTGCACTTCTTGCAAGTTGTTCGATGGAGAAAGAAAAATTAGTAACGTTACCTCTAGAAACTTCGCCGGAACCCACCAGGATAGTGACTTCAATAACAAATACCGAAGAGACTAAAACACCTACGGCTGTGACAAATAATCTATCGCCCCAGTACATCGATGAAAGCAAGTATGAAGGGGATGAATTAGGGATCGTCAAGACATTAAACAAAATCATAAAAGCCGTCTACGAGACGAACTTTAATGCATATAATTCACTCATTACAGGAGATATGAATCCGAGTAAAGGAGAATTTGATTTTAATAAGATCTTTTTAAGTATCGATAAATTAGACTTCATGGTGAAACCTGATCCTACACCTCCTAATGGTGCTAAACCTGTTGTGCTAGAATATACAGAGAAGAACTATTATAACAAGGAAATAGAAAAAGATAAGCAATTGTTTGTATTTCAATTTGAAGATGAGATCTGGAAATTACTTTATATAGCTGATTGGTGGTAGAGAAGAGTATTCATATGAGCAGATGGATGTGAACTATAATTCATTGAATTGAATAACTTAGATGAGGCTGCCACTGAGATCGGCAACTTCATTAAGTTAACTGGTATAATTTGTTTAATCTACTCTCCTTCGTTAAACTAAAGTTGTATTCGGTGGACCCTAACTGTGCACATTAGCAAATCATGAGAAACCAAGCCTGTTTTTGGATGATAAAATGTAGACATAAGAAGGCTGCATATGGGACGTGTAACCCTGATAATGATTGTGACACTGGACGGTTGCTGTGACCACATGCAGGTGATTGCGGATGAGGAGCTCCATTGTTTAGAATAAAGTATAGTGGAACTTTTCAAAAGCAATTACGCTTACGGGTTCGATAGTTTATAATCAAGGAACAGATTATCACTTTGTATGGGTCTATTTCATTATTCATGTAAAGGTTGGGATTGATCAATGACGCTTAAAATTGGAATTGCAGGGACAGGCTGGTTCGGAAAAATGCATGCAGAAAAGCTTTCGGCAATGGAGGGTGTTCAAATTAGCGCGTTCTGTGGTACAAGTTCTGAAAAAGCGGAGGCAGCGGCGAGCCCATACCGAGACGCCCGTGGGTATGAATCGATTGAGCAGATGCTTGACGATCGTAAGCTGGATGCGGTATATGTTTGTACACCTCCATTTGCACATGGTGAGATTGAACTTGCACTTGTAGAGCGGGGTATACCATTTTTGGTAGAGAAGCCGATCGGGGTGGACGAGGATACGCCAAACCGGATTCGTAACGCAATTAACGAGAAGGGGCTCGTAACATCGGTTGGCTATCACTTTCGATACATGGACAGCACAAGCCGAGCGAAGGACCTCCTTGCTGTTCGCAAGCCTCTTATGGCACTTGGACAATGGATGGGTTCAATGCCAGGTGTGTATTGGTGGCGGCACATGAACACATCGGGCGGCCAGTTTGTTGAACAAACGACCCATATCGTTGATTTGATGCGTTATTTGCTTGGAGATGTGAACGAAGTATATGCAGCTTATGGATACATGAATAAAGCCGAGCAAGATGAAGATGTAACCGTGCCTAATATTGGTTCGGTAACGATGAAACTCGCAAGTGGTGCAGTTGCAACTATCAGTAATACTTGCGGGATTCAAGGCGGACATCATGCAGGACTGCAGATTTATACAGATGCTGGTGTATTAGATATTGCAGGTGACGCGCTGATTGATAAGGAAGTAAGCAAGACTACCAAATACCAATCATCAAGCAATCCTTATATACGTGAAAATGAAGCCTTCTTACATGCTATCAGGACAGGAGATCGTTCTGGAATTCTATCCACCTATGATGATGCATGGCATACCCATCAGGTGACTATGGCAGCAAATAAATCGGCGATGACTGGACTTCCAGTTAAACTAAGAAAATAACTTATTTATTCATCTAACGGGGAAATGCCTCTATAATTTAAATCAATTAAACATAAAAGCTCCTATTTATCAGGAGCTTTTTTACTTTATTTTTCTTAAATTTACGAGTGGCTTAATCTAGAGTCCCAACGTACTGGTGCTATTTTCAATACTGAAATGAAGCTAGTAGAACCGAAAGTACTCGATCTATTCCGTCCCATAATTTAGGCTTATGGTAAGACACTATATTTGTCAATGCCGCGGGTTGTAGAGTGTTTACTCACCATTTTTTACAAAATTCTCAATACGTGATTTTATCGCATCCCGAACATCTCGGAATTCTTTTATAATTTTTTCTTCACTGCCCGCAGCTTTTGCAGGGTCATCAAATCCCCAATGCCATTTCACAACATCTGGATTAGTTATGACCGGGCAATGTTCATCTGCGTGACCGCAAAGGGTAATGACATAGTCGGCGCGATTCAAAATGTCTGGATTGATAATATTAGACGTATGACTGCTGATGTCAACGCCAACTTCATTCATAACTTGTATAGCTCTAGGATTAAGACCATGAGCCTCAAGACCTGCGCTTTGTACATCAAATAGATCCCCACCGATAGCTTTTAGAAAACCATCTGCCATTTGGCTGCGGCAAGAATTACCTGTACACAAGAAATAAATCATTTTTTTATGCATCGTTCATATCTCCTATTAAATTTAATGTATGATGCTTAACCATAGATATAATCCGATTAATGTGATTAGCAGGACTGGGACAGTCAATACGATACCCACTTTGAAATAATAACCCCAAGTGATCTTCACATTTTTCTTGGATAACACATGCAGCCATAGAAGAGTAGCCAGTGATCCGATAGGTGTGATTTTTGGCCCAAGATCTGAACCAATTACGTTTGCGTAAATAAGTGCTTCTCTGAGAACACCAGCTGTGTTCGTTCCTTGAATAGCAAGTGCGTCAATCATTACGGTCGGCATATTGTTCATAATAGAAGAGAGGACTGCTGCTATGAACCCAGAAAGAATTGTAGCCGCAAATATGCCTTGATCCGCAGCCCATTGAAATACTTTACCCAATTCATCTGTAAGACCAACATTTCGCAAGCCGTACACTACGACATACATTCCGATCGAAAAGACGACAACAGACCACGGAGCACCTTTAATAACTGTAGCTGTACGAAAAGCAGAACTTTTTCTTGCTGCCCAAATAAAGGAAATAGCAGCAATTCCAGCTATGATGGATACCGGAATATGAATAAATTCGCTTAACAAATAGGCAATAAACAATATCAATAGCACAAACCACGACAATTTAAACATCCGCATATCTTTAATCGCTTCTTGAGGCTTTTTAAGTTGTTCCAAATCATATTTCTTCGGTATGCTTTTACGGAAAAATAAAAAAAGGACCAACAAACTCGCACTAACCGAAAATAAATTGGGTACGATCATTCTACTTGCATACTCGGCAAAACCGATACCGAAGAAATCAGAAGATACAATATTAACTAAATTACTAACGACGAATGGAAGGGACGCTGTATCTGAGATAAAGCCACTCGCCATAATAAACGGTATAATCATTCGATCATCGAATTTCAAAGCTCGAACCATAGCAAGAACAATAGGTGTTAGTATTAAAGCTGCGCCATCATTCGCAAAAAATGCTGCAACAGCTGCTCCGAGCAACACAACATAGGTAAACATAAGATAACCATTACCATTTGCGAATCTCGCCATATGCAAAGCCGCCCACTCAAAAAATCCGATCTCATCCAATATAAGGGAGATAAGTATCACGGCAACAAAGGCGAGTGTCGCATTCCAAACGATACCTGTTACGTCCCAAACATCCTGAAAATTTACAACGCCAAACAAAAGGGCAAGAATAGCTCCTCCGACAGCTGCGTAACCGATATTCAATCCTTTTGGCTGCCATATAACAAAAATTAATGTGAGTATAAAAATGACCGTTGCTGTGACTAACATAATTCCTCCTACTCTTAATTACAACTATCCGGTTTTAATTTGCTTAGCTCTTCCTTCATGGAAGGCAGGGCATCTAGAATACCGGATAAGTACGGCTTATCCTCTATATGAAGCGAATAATAGATCCACTGACTTCTTCTTGTTTCATTTACTAATCCGCCCGTTTTCAGCTTTCTTAAATGCTGACTGATATTAGGCTGAGTCGTTTCAAGAATATTCACAATGTCACAGACGCACATTTCTTTTTCTCTTAAGAGAGCAAGGATAGTCAAACGAGTTTTATCTGCTAACAGCTTCATGATTTCAGTGATGTTTTCTATAGGCTGAGTCAAAATCTTACCTCCCTGTATTTATTCATAACGTCACACCTTTCAGAATATATTATACGCATTTTAATACATAAGTAAATAGTTATATAAGCATGTAATTATGTGTTTGTAGTTGTCATGGCTTCGATTTCTTCCTCGTGAAATAACACATATTTACTTCCTCACAAACCATTTTAGCCGTATTGCCAGTATCAAAGGAGTAGGGTTACACCGGGGTTCTTCCTGCAAGAAATATTTTACCAACATATAGTTTACAATTCCGATAGAAATAGTGTACAATCTAAACAACTCGGAAACTTATTACAAAAAGGTGGTTTAACGATGGCTGAAATTAAAAATGACTATTTAGTAATCGGTGATTTAAATGCACCAGTGAAAATTGAAGTGTTTTTAAATTATGCTTGTCCATATTGTGCAACATTTTATGAATTGGTAGACAACACGCTTCCGCAATATTTAGCACAAAGCAAAGTTGCCTTAGTAGTAAAACATTATGATAAACCGCGCGAAATGTTATTACCTGGAACATTGATTAATGCTAACCTAGATTATTCAGACCCCGGAAGAACATTAGAAATCATTAGTGAATTATTTAAAAACCAAGCAACATGGGATAAATATTCAAGCCATGAAATTAAAAAATATATTGAAGAAAAGTACAATTTAAAAGAAGAATTTTCAAACATTGATCGCAGCTTATTAATTACAGCAGAGGCAATTGAACGTGGTGTAAAAATGGTGCCGACTGTATTCATTAATGAAATGGAGTTCCAGTACCCACGTGAAATTTTTGCAGATGAATTAGTAGAGGTTATTGAAAAAGAATTAGAGAAGGCAGGGGTTTAAGTGAGCAGCTTTAAAAAATTATCGTTTCTATTAGTAATGAGTACATTAATACTTATTTTAGCGGCATGCAGTGATAAGAAAGACGATGTTGGGTCATCTGAAGCTACCGGCAATTCTACGGCGAAAAAAGACGTGTTAGTTGTTGGCTCATCAGGAATATATCCACCATTCATCTCAATAGATAAGGATGGCAATGCACAAGGCTATGACGTAGAAGTACTAGAATTAGTTGGTGAAGCGTTAGGCTACGAAATTAAATGGGAGTTTGCAGAGTTTTCAGGTATTTTCGGTATGTTAGATACAGGTAAAATTGATACAGTAGCAAACCTAATTGCGATGACAGATGAACGTCGTGCAAAATACGACTTCTCTACACCGTATGCATATTCTGGTGCAACATTGGTTGTTCGTGAAGACAATACTAGCATTAATAGTATAGAAGATTTAAAAGGTAAAAAAGTTGGCGTACTTTTAGGCAACAATTTACACACATTTTTAGAGAAGTGGAATGAAGAGAATGGTAAGGAAATCATTATTACACCATATCAGGATGTAAGTGGTACATATAATGAAGTAGCGTTAGGTCGCTTAGATGCATTCATTGATGTAAAAATTACAGCAGCTTCTCGAATTCGCAATGAAGGTTTACCATTAAAGCTTTATGGTGAAGAATATTTAATTAATTTTGACTATGGCTTCCCATTCGTACGATCTGATGAAAATAAAGAGTTTTTAGAAGCATTTAGCGTAGAAATTCAAAAGTTGCAAGATAGCGGTAAGCTAAAAGAGCTTTCAGACAAGTGGAGTGCCATTGATGTAACCATTCCACACAAAAAATAATAGTAATAATTTGAGAGGCTGTTCAGAGGAATCTCTGTGCGGCCTCCACATGTTTAACGTATGTTAACGATAGAAACGAGGGGTTAATGTGAACTTCGATATTGGCTATATGGTTGATATTTTTCCAAGAATATTAGAATATTTACCGATTGTTTTATATATGGGGACATTATCATTTGTTTTAGCAGTCATCGTGGGGTTAATTTTTGCAGTTATTATTAATGCTAAGGTGCCCGTTTTGTACCAGCTACTACTAGTCATCATCTCATATTTCCGCGGTGTACCAACATTAATTCAAATTTTTATTTTTTATTTTGGTTTACCACAACTATTTCCGAGCTTAAGCTCCATGCAAGCGATAACGGCAGTTATTATCGCATTAAGTATTAAAAATGCTGCTTATTTATCTGAAGTATTCCGCTCAGCCTTTTTAGCAGTAGATAAGGGTCAATTTGAAGCTTGCGAGGCAGTGAATATGACAAAGTGGCAAGGATTGCGCACTGTTATTTTGCCTCAAGTATTTCGTGTAGCTATTCCAGCTACAGGCAACTACTATATTATGATGATTAAAGAAACTTCATTGGCATTTACAATCGGTGTAGTCGATATGTTAGCCCGTGCAAAGCTTGAATCTGCTGTCACCTATAAATTTTTAGAGGCGTATTTAGCCGTTGGATTAATTTATTGGGCAATTACAGTAGTATTAGCATTTTTACAGTCAAAGCTTGAAAGCTATATGGAACGTCCATACTTGAAGGAGGCGACAAAATCATGATTAAAATTCAAAACCTCCATAAAAGCTATGGGAATACGGCTATTTTAAAAGGCATTGAAGTGGAAGTGAAAGATGGCGAAGTGTTGGCAATTATTGGCCCATCAGGTTCTGGGAAATCAACATTTTTGCGTTGCTTAAACTATTTAGAAAAAGCGGAAAAAGGGATCATTGAAATTGATGGAGCAAAAGTCAATGCAGAGCAGTATACGAAGACGGATATTGTTCTTTTACGCAGCAAGACAGGAATGGTTTTTCAAAACTATAATTTATTTAAAAATAAAACCGCCTTACAGAATGTTTCTGAACCGCTGCGTTTAACGAAAAAAATGTCAAAAAAACAAGCAGAGCAAGTAGCGTATAATCTATTAGCTGAAGTAGGCTTAAAAGGTAAAGAGCTTAACTATCCCGTTGCCTTATCAGGCGGCCAACAGCAGCGTGTAGGTATCGCAAGAGCACTAGCGCTTAATCCGTATGTAGTTTTATTTGATGAACCGACATCTTCTTTAGATCCGGAACTTGTAGAGGAAGTACTGAATGTTATAAAGGATGTTATGAAACAAGGCAGAACAATGATTGTTGTGACCCATGAAATGGAGTTTGCAAAAGAAGTAGCAGATCGTGTGATTTTTATGGCAGATGGGTATATCGTGGAACAAGGCACACCAGAAGAAATATTTAATCATCCACAAAATGAAAGAACGAAGCGATTTTTAAAAAATTATTTAACATTGCATGCAAATGATGGAATACAACAAGAAATAACCGTAATATAAATGACGCATGTTAGGTTAAATTAATAGTATTTATATGTAATCTGTTTTTTTCTACAGATAAGGTGTCCGGTGAAAAGAACATAGTAACATTTAAAAGCCGCTAATTATGCGGTTTTTTTGATATCATCGGCAGCCTCGTTAAGCCAAAGAGACAGAATAGTTAAACCACTGCAACCTTCATGCGGATCTTTACGTCACATATCTAAATGGTAAATAACGGGAGTTGATTTCGATTAATAAAATTTTTGTTGTGCTTGCATTTTTTTGTCTTGTGTTCTTGATTGGTTGCAGTAAAGAAACAACTGAGCAGAATCATGATAAACATTTTGAATACCTTAAGTCATTTGGTTGGCATATTGAGGAAAAAGTTAGCGAAAGAACGCAAGATACAAAAAACTATCTTCCTGCATCAAACGTAGGTATTGATTTGGCACCTTATAAAGAAATATATATTACAACCTACTTGCTAAAAGAAAAACAAAAAACAGGAAAGAAAATATACGCATCCATTTATCAATTTAATGAAGATACTATTGGAGGAAACGGACATCTGGAGACTTGGGAGCCTGGAGATTTCCCATTAAATGATAAAGAAAGGCTAATCAAAGAAGGAACAATAAATAAATAGCGTGTTCTCCTTTATTACGAACGAGTACTATAGCTTAATAAAATAACTAAAAACGCGGCTGCCGGTGTGGATCGGCAGCCGCGTTGTGCTAACGGGCGGGTTAGCGGAGGAAGAATACAGTAATATTCAATGTGGCTGGATATGAAAGCGGATATTTCTATTAATAGAACGAACTAGAGCAATTCATCATTATCTAAAGAAACTAAAAATGTAAACAGTATTTTAGCAAAAACGGAACAGCATCTCATTTTACAAATTGTTATAATGAATTCGTCACACAGAAGAAGGTAGGTTGGTACATTGAATTATACTGATGACATTAAGCGTAGTATCAAATATATTGAAATGAATATCAAGAAAGAACTTACCGCAAATGAAATTGCAGAGCATGTCGGTTATTCTATTTTCCACTTTTGCAGAGTGTTCAGTTTGTTGCAGGGAATACCTCTTATGGATTTCGTTCGCAAAAAAAGATTAATTCAAGCTAGAGGAGAACTTCTATCAAACAGAAAAATCATAGACATTGCTTTTGATTATGGTTTTAAAACAGCAAGTGGATTTTCAAAAGCATTTCGGAAAGAATTTGGATACAGTCCAACTATATATATTGCTAGAAACAATAGCTTGAGTACAAGCAAAAATATAATAAAGATTGAAGGATTTAACATGAATCCTACCTTTACTAAAAAATCTGCTTTTAAGGTTGCTGGTTATGGAATCGAAACGAATATCTCGAATGGGTATATGAAAGATATTGCTGCATATTGGGATACTTATACTGGTGAAAATTTAGAGAGTAAAATGTATGAACAATTGAATCCACCAAGACATGGAGAGGTTGGGATTTGCGTATCTTCATCTGACGAAAGTAATGTCAAATATTTGTTCGGCGTTATTGTAGATGATTATTCAAAGGTAACGACCGATATGATGACATTTGATGTTCCAGCAGCACAATATGCAGTTTTCACAACTCCGCCAGTTGATAATATTACAACAGCTGCAACATACGATGCAGACCCATTATCAGAAATGGTAAAGGCAACATGGAAATACATTTTTGAAGAATGGTTTCAAGACAGTGATTATGTTTTTGATGAAACAAAAATAGAATTTGAATTTTACGATGAACGTTGTCATGGTCTAGAAAATGCAGTAATGGAAATTTGTGTGCCAATTAAAAAGAAATCATAAGTTTTAATTATTAAAATTGAGATGCGGAAGTTTATAATTCAATGAATTTTTTTCCGCGCATAATATCGGAGGAAATAAAATGTTTAGTTATTATGGTGCATTATGTACGGAGGTTTATGATTTTACCAAACAAGTGGGATATTCAATTGACGGTGATATTGAATACTACCTAGAACGATTAAAAACTTGTAAAGGGCGAGTTCTAGAAGCAGCAGTTGGGTCAGGTCGATTTATTATCCCATTTCTTGAGGCAGGATATATAATTGACGGAATTGATTATTCTCCTGAAATGTTAAATTCTTGCCGAGAACGTTGCGAAGAACGAGGCTATAATCCGAAATTGTATGAAGAAAATTTAAAGGAATTTTCTTTGCCGTCCAATTATGAGGCGATTATTATTCCTACTGGTTCTTTTTGTTTGATTGAAAATCGAGAAGATTCTTTAGCCGCATTAAAATGTTTTTTTAAGCATCTTGTTTCAGGGGGGCGTTTAATTGTTGACCTTGTATTACCTCATGGTTGGAAAACTGGGGCGATATCCACTTCAACACTTTCTCTACCAAGTGGCGATGGGATTACGATGGAAAGCAAGTCAATTGAAATTGATTGGCTAAACCAAATAACTGTATCCTATATAAAATATGAGAAGTGGCGAAAAGGAAAGTTGATTGAATCTGAATTGCAAAAATTTGCAATGCGTTGGTATGGTATTGAAGAGTTCAAACTTGTTTTAGAAAGTATAGGTTTTTCTGACATCACATGTTCAGCTGATTATAAATATAAGGAACAACCATCAAATGCGAGTCAAATCATTACATTTGAAGCAGTCAGAAAATAATATGATGGCAAATTTATCGTGATGCATGAAATTTAACGGAAATTAGGCAGACATAAAAGCGCTTCAGCTTGCAGTAGCAAACTGGAGCGCTTTTTAATTTACGATTGGTACTGGTATGACCGCCGTCCATTCCTCAAGTAATGTTTAAATGATGGTTATTTGCAGGCGACTTTCGGAAATCTGGTTTCAGATAGTATTTTATCACAAGAAGCATTAAACTAAAGGGGAACGGAGGTTTAATATGCTCAAATACATTCATTGGAAATCTTTTTTCAAAGTGAACAGTGAGGAAAAAGTACATAAGCTGCTAGCAAAAATCAATGAATTATGTGACGTGAAGGCTACTCTAATTTCGTGTGAACGTTATTGGAAGGACACCTCTTTATTCGATATTGTTTTTAGTACACCTTTATATAAGGACGAAATTGCTGATGCTGTCTTCGCAGCATTAGTTATTTCTCACAAAATGGCTTATCAATGGGAGGTTACTGGCCCATACATATCTGAACAAGGGATGTGGGAGTTTCGTGGATTGACCACTAATACCAAGGTCACTGGGATTGAATGGATCGAGTTTAGGGTGGAATCTGTCGATCTGTAGTTTGCTTTATTAACTGATGCCCAAGCACCGTTGCATATGTAACTAGCTCGCCTTGTTATTGCATCCTTAATAAAAGATAATCAGTTCATTGAAATGGGGAGGAATGTTCAATTCAATGAGGAATAATCTTGATTCCAAGATTCTTTTGGTCACCTGATCAAAAACTGGCGTCTTTCCAATTAGAGGAGAATCAGATATGGATTTATAATAGTGAGGATAGAACTTTTGACTTTGCTGAAGTAGGCAAATTGCTCACATGGCTGCCGGAAGGTGATTTAGTTTGGATCAATACACAAAAGCCGATCTATACCTTTTAAATACTAGCGATCAGGGGGAATGGATATGTCCAATCTTTTAATTACAACCACTTCTTTAATTGACGGACACAGGATTGATCAGTATAAAGGGCTGGTTTCAACGCGCGTCGTAACTGGAGCTGGATTTTTTGCAGACTGGGCCGCCAGCTTTAGCGATGTTTTTGGGGGAAGATCGGAAGCCTATCATAATCAATTGAAAATGATTTATGATGAGGTTATTGCTTTATTAGAAGTAGAAGCTATGAAACGCGGCGCTAATGTCATACTGGGACTGAAAATTGACCATAACGAAATATCGGGCAAGGGCAAGCAAATGTTTATGGTAACGGCTTCCGGAACTGCGGCTTATATAAAGGAATTATCTGTTGAGACAAATGCCAATATGCAGGAAGTAACAGTAGAATTGTTTGAGCTGGAATTAGAACGACAACAATTAATCGATCGTATAAATCTGGCACAGGATGAATTAGCTCTTCAATATAATTGGGAGTTTATAATAAAAAATAAGATTGCGGATGTTATGGAAAAAGCATTCGATTGTGCACTAAATTCGATTGATATGGAAGAGGTGTAAAATTACTTCTCTGCATTGGACACAAAGGCCAGCATAAAATTTCTATATGCGCAGCTTGCTGATGATCATAAGAGAGAAACGGCTATTCATTTGATTAAGAATGCTAAATTACTTGATTATTCTAAAGTTATAGAGTTGTTGACTTCTGAAAACATAAGCGTTCGAAAATCAGCCCTACAATTGATAGATGGCAGAAAACGAACTTATACAAAGTCGGAGATAGCAACGTTGGATCAAATCATTCTGGTGCTGACAAGCTCCGATTGCATACCAGATTTAGGGTCAGACTATGGTGACAAATGGTTTTGCAAGTGTGGGAAAACGAACAAAGCTAGTCAGCAATATTGTAAATACTGCGGTCATGATATAAAGGGATTTACAATGAAGGATGTAAGTTTAGAACAAGCACTAGATTGTGCCACAGAAGCACTCTTTGTTCTTAAGCGTTTGTTTGATGTAAGGAAATGAATAGAGTTTTTATTTTAAAAAACCGCATACTTATGGATAAAGCTATCGTAAATTGACAACACGTAGCTTATAACCACGTCACTCGTTTTATACAATCTTTTAAAAGTATCAGTATTTGGCACAAAAAGCGCTCCAGCTTGCAGTAGCAAACCGGAGCGCTTTTATGTTAAGGCAGATCGATTGTTACCTCGCGGCGGGACTCTGCTGATCGCAGCACACCGTCGATAATGGCCTGTTGAATCATAATTTGCTCGCCAGGAATCGGTGCAGGACGTCCATCACAGACAGCTTCAACGAAATCGCGTACCTTTTCATGGAATAAGTTCAAATTATGATGAATCAGAGGGACAGGAGTAGCAGTTTGACCGCCCATCAGGTCGTGGTACATGGTGATATCGCCGACCTTCCCGTCCCAAACACCGGACCAGTTGCCGGTGCCAAAAGGATTGATTTTAAGACCGGCATCAGTACCAAGGAACATCGTTGAGCCGAGGGAGTCCATATGCATCGCCCATGAAATTTTGAATTGCAGCACCAGGTCATTTTCAAAACGAACCATCGCTACGCCAAAATCCTCCACATTAAATTGAGCAGCTTCAGCGTGGTAGAGCGGATTAGTTCCAAAATGGTTAGAGGTAAAAGCCGAAACGGTTAGCGGTCGCGGATACCCAAGCGCATTCAGCGCCATATCCAGCGAATAGCAGCCGATGTCAGCCATTGCGCCTGCTCCTGCCAGCTCCTTGCGGATAAACGTGCCGCCAGGCATTCCTCTGCGACGACCGCCACCTGTTTCTACATAATAGACTTTTCCAAGCTTGCCGCTTTGAATGATTTCATTAATCAGCTTCATGTTTGGGTCGTAACGTGGCTGGAAGCCAACACTTAGCATGTGACCAGAAGCTTTCGAAGTCTCAACCATATGCACAGCTTCATCCAATGTGATAGACATCGGTTTTTCCAGTAGCACATGCTTTCCTGCATTTAGAGCATCAACGCTTGTTTGATAATGGGAGAGATTTGGAGTACAGATGCTGACGCCGTGAAGCTCAAGCTCAAGCAGCTGCCGGTGATCAGCAAAGGCCTTGGCTCCAGCAAGCTCCTCCTGAGCGATAAATTGCTCGGCTCGGCCGGGAACAATGTCGGCTACAGCAACGATTTCAACATCCGGTAGTTGTTTGTATGCGGCAACGTGTGCACGGGCGATGCCACCGGACCCAATAATACCAATGCGAATAGGTGTAGTCATATGTCTTCCTCACTTTTTTATAAATAGGTAATCGTTTGCGGCACTAATTGAATTATTAGCGAATAATACTCTCACAAGGTTATTAAAATTTCTTATCGTATACATGCCTAAGTTAACATATTTATCCCCAAAAGATAATCTAAAAAAATGACAAGAAAAGTATGATATTACGACAAAGGGTAGCTGTCTGAAAATAACGTATCTTGGTGAAAGGCGTGTTTTTTCTTATTCCATGCAAGCTTTTTTTGCAGTTTTACAGGTGCGTAAAATTCCGTTATTGAGAATATGGCATTATTTACTTTTGAGAGCGAGGTGGTATATGTTAATAGTACTGACTTAAAAATAAATTTATTTCCTTATATGCTAGTCCAATTAATTAGCCTATGGGAAGGGGTCAAGACACAGAACAGTTAGAAGCACATAAAACTATAATTCTCATCTTAAGGGGGAGTACAATTTGAGTAAGTCCGATATCCATGACATCTGGTTCGATTATGCCGCGGCCTTTGTACAGCAAAAGAATGCTTCGGACTGGAACACCTTGGCCACGCATGAACAAGAGATTGCCGCACTATGGCTGCTGGAAGCCGATGTGTATAACGGTGGATTTGTGCAGTTTTTTTTGCAATGGGGGGAAGAGGCATATATCCACGTGGTACGGGCATTACAAGCCATCGGGGCGTTACATGCGCTTGAAATCGTCCAATCCGGATATGCCTGCATCGAGCATTTATCGGAAGACAATCGCCTCACTCAGCTCTGGGATATTCCAAAGTTTCTCACCGAGGAAGAGGCAGAACGGCTTGATAAGCTCGATAAGAGTTTCTGGGAAGACTATGATCACATTGCGGAAATAGCATATCGATATTACGTTGAGGAGTTGGGAATAACCGTTTCATCATAACCTGTATTCATTATGTGGATCAAGGGAGTGGATGTCTTTGACCCTATTCAACATTCTATTAATTAGGAACGGAGGTTATGATTGTAATTACTTGCTGCAGCGCTTATTTAAAATAATAATTATAGAGTTGAAATAAGAGGAGGGAATTGAACTTTGAAACAAGTTGTCGTCTATGATCCGGATCTCCTCAGATCCGTCAATTTGCCTGCGGAGGTAGAGGCATATTTGCTTAAGGAAGGGCTTCCTTTTATCGAGCCTGCGGATACCGTCTTGGGCGTTCGCTTCCAATCGTTCGCGGATATGGGACTTCTGCACGCTGGCAAACGCAAGCTGCTGCCCATCGGATACGAATGGGAGCCGGAAAGCGCCATTCTGGGGCTGGCTCAAGGCTCGGGTCATCTATGTTCCTTCCACCCGGCATCCGGACAATCAGGATTCGTTAACTCGGATATCCGTCTGTTTCTGTTGTTCTTATCACGCGTTCGAACGTTTATAGCAAGTCACTCCCAAGGTGATCAAGCGACGATATGGACGGCGGAGGAAATGAGCGAACGTCTGGCAGCCTTCCGCCGTGGCGAGATCGTCCCGCAGCGTCCGAAACGGCCGGCCTTCGACCGCAAAGCGGAGCTGGCCAGAATGCGAGCTTTATTTGAAGAGAAGGACGCAGCCAGCCTGGCAGACGAAAACTATTGGTGGAGCTGTGTGCTGGAGCAACTGGAAGACGGCTTGTTATAGAACTTTGAGGACAGTATTCCTGTTATAAGTATAGATTACCCCATTACGACAATCTAAAGGGAGTTATATTATTGCGTTATGTCATTGATATTGCTTGCACATCTTATCTGAAACTTCAAGCTGACCATATCGCCTGAAGGAATCGTGCGCAGCAAAGGCGGCGACGGTGGTACACTTATCTGCGGTGGTAGAGGTGTCACATGGGGCTATTTTCCTATTGCTACTTATTATCGTAACCCCTATGAGGAAGAGTTGGAGTGGGAGGAACGTGCCGAATACTTACATTATCGTCGCGTAGTTCATCTGTAATCAACCATGGAGAACGGCTTTAATAACAGGAAACGAAGATAAGGAGTATATTATCGCAAGGTGAGTATCTGAGTCCGATACAAAGTGAGGAAGGAGGAGCTTGAATGCTTTTTGATTTAAAAGGTGATTCAAATATGTCGCCAACTGTAGGAATACTCTATTCCACTGTGAAAGAAAACAGCCAACGATTACAATTAATCACTAATGGCATGTCGCAAGAAGAAATAGATTATAAGGGTCCAAATAATAACTTTAATAGTACCGCTCAATTAATTAAACATATTATGTTTGTTGATCTAAACTGGGTTTATAGAATAAAGGGAGAACCACTTCCTCATTCTTGTAAAAAACAATATGGACCAATAATAGATGCGAATAATAAGCTTCCGATGGTTAAAGGGATGACTTTGAACACACTGATGTCTAACTACGAAGGTGTGTTGAAAATGTTGAAAGAAACTTGTACACAATTAAAAGATGCTGATCTAGACAGAGTTGTCACTTTTGGTCATGAAAATGAAAAGCAATCGACCATTCGCTGGGGGTTATGGCATATGGCTGACCATAACCGCTATCATCAGGCTCATATTATTCAGCTTAGAAAGTGGTATAATGATAGTTCTTTGTCAAAATAAAGTGGCGAGTGTTCCGGAATTAATCTTGGGCTAGTTAATACTTGTCATATGATAACGGAGGAGCACACAGCAATGTGACTCCTCTATTTTATTGAACTAACGACGCAGGTTAGTTCGATTCTAGGTACAAAAAATACAGTTATTTAATCCCTTGTTTTTATTCTTTTACCACTTTATTATGGATATAATTGGGCAACAAAAAGAACAAAAGATAGGAGTGCTGAAGTTGGACGGATTAATAAACGCAGGAAGCTACCAAAGAGAATTGCTTGCCATTCTCCGGGCGCATTCCGAGCAGGCACTGAAAACTCTTCGAGCATTAGACGAAGCTATACCGGAAAAAACACGCGCCATTCACATCGGCATCCACCCGAATCAGGAACAGGATGGTACATTCAGCATCATGATCCATTTGGACGGCCCGGACTTATATGTTCTAAATAAAGCAATCGATGCACATCGATCTCTGTTCGAGGTCCGTTATGAGGAAGATGGCTGTGCAGAGCCAGAGGTTCCGTTATTTAGCCCGTTTCATCTGCCATTTGAGGTCAATGATGTGATTGTGGACACATGCTTCCTGTGGCTCGAGGAACTTTGGAAATGTTTTGGCGGAACAAAATCCAATTTGCCGGTCGAAGTCTTTGGAGAAGACGGTTATGGATCAGAACCTTTCAGGCAGCTCTCAACTAGGGACGAAGGTTAATGATTCTGCTTTTCTTTTGATAAAATTTCAGAATAGAGAATGTCACTTAGCGCAATCATCCCCTTCAATTAGAAGGGATGATTGCCTAACGGTTGAAACGCCTCTCTTATTCAAAATAGGATTGCATTGCCACCGGTAGAAGCTTCTTTCCAAAATTGAACGTTAATGAGGATCCCGTTTGCGGATCTGCGCATTGTAACTTTATTCCGTATTGGGTAAGTCGCTGGGTAAGAATGTGCTGGTAGTTCGCCAACTGTCCAAGCGAGGAGGCACCCTATACTGCCAACTAGACGGGGATCGCGTGAAAATAAGCGGAACCGCCGCGCTGTACGCAGAAGCTGAATTGCGGATCTAAAGTTCAGGGCCAGTTAATGAATTAAACGAGCTAAAAACAATGAACTGTATGAATTATATTAAGTTAACAGGTTGCGATATACATAACACGATTTATATAAACCCAAAAAAGACCGTCAGGAAAGCTTCCTGACGGTCTTTTTTATAAATGAGCACAAATGAACATTCGCAAGTGAAAAATGATAAAGCATCAAGTTAATAAACAAAAAAAGAACTAAATATTAATATCATATTGACATAAATGAATATTGGTGTTAGATTCTACTCAATATTGCGCTTTAATAAACATTTGTGCGCAAATATGAGCTACTATGTAAAAAGGAATAGGCAAAATCAACTCTAGTTTTGGAAAGGAGGGAATCAGTCGTATAAGCTTAAACTTTTGGAATTTGAAAGCGGATTCAATTAAATGAGATTATGGAGGTTTCAAAGAAAATTATGGCTAATACGATGATACTGACAATCCGCCGGGTGATTAGCGGAACGACTTTTTTGAAAGCTGCAGCAGTAGCTGCAATTATTAGCGTTTTTACTTTATCCCCCTCTGCAATCCAAGCAGAACAAAGCCCCATGAACTCCATGTTTAATCTTTCAGAAACAGCTAAGGAGCTTTTTACTAACAAAGATGCACAAAACAACACGGTACTGCAGTCAATCGGGTTCGATAATCCAAACGAACGAGTCTATACGCTTCAACTGATGCAAGGCTCGTTACAACTGGATGGCGAGACTGCGGCAGTTACCGGAGCCAACAGAGATTTGAACGGCGATTTGGCATTAACGCAGTATGATTTGCAGGGAAACAAGACCGGCTTTATGTATCTGAAAGGCTTTGGACATGGCGTTCAGATGGGCGTGGAATCGGTAGGTGAGGAAACATTTTTATGGACTGAAATTGATTCTGTTGCAGAGGGTACAAGCGGATGGGGAACGAAAATCGCCAGATTTCCATTTGAGAACGGAAAAGTTCTTGACTCAAAGTCACAAGAAATTGAAAAATTCAGCCTTGTGGAAGGCGCAGATAGAACCACTCTCAATATCGACCCTGTTCATGGACTGCTGACAATGAGATATCGCTTAAACGGTTCTTTCCGATATGGAGTTTATGACCTGGAGGAAATCAAGCAAAATCGTTTCAGTCCGTTGGCAGACGTGCCTCAACCAAGTGGATTAGGTACATTTCAAGGATTCGCATCCTATGGGAGGTATTTGTATCTTTTGGATGGCACTGCTTACGGCTCGGGGGGATCGGTTTCACCAACAGGAAATACATATATCACTTCAGTCGATTTAAAAACGGGGGCTATTATTGATAGACAGCTGATTTATGGAGGAAATGATCTTGTTTTCAGGGAGCCGGAAGGCTTAGCTATTCGTCTGTCGGATAAAAATGATCCACAAAGCGCCCAATTAAGCATTGGTTTCGCTTCCGGAGTGACTGGTGCAAGAAAAGCAAATATTTTATACTTGGATAATTTGCTTCAACGCAGCCCTGATGCCCCAACAGACGTTAGTGCTATAGCGGGCGACAGTCAAGCGATAGTAAACTTCACAACTCAAGCTGGCTACTGGGATAGCGAAATTGACAGCTATACAGTAACATCGAGCCCCGAGGGAGTGTCTGCAGTTGGGACGGGCAGTCCGATCACGGTGAAGGGACTGACTAACGGAATTGAGTATACCTTCACAGTTACTGCAACGAATTCGGCAGGAATATCTATTGCATCTTCTTCTTCCGAAGAGGTTACTCCGTTAAGCTCAAATGCAGATTTAAGCGGACTTAATTTGTCCAGCGGTTCTCTGGACAAAACCTTTTCATCCGATGTAGTCAGTTATAATGTGAGTGTTCCAAATTATGTGAACGTTATAACAGTTACTGCGGAAACATATGATACTGGCGCATCTCTTCAAATTAATGGAAATTCGGCGGTCAGTGGCGCTGTTTACGGACCAATTAACCTTATTGTGGGTAGCAATCCAATCCCCGTCGAAGTGACTGCACAGGATGGCACAGTAAAAGTTTACACAGTTGTAGTGAATCGGACTGCGAACAGCAGCAGTTCCAGCAGCTGGAGTTCCTCTGAAGCAGCAATAGAGGACAAAGAAACACCTGAGGATGAACAGAAGGCGATAGATGAGCAGGAAAAACCAAGGCCGTCAGTAATATTGGAGGACATTTTTGGGCATTGGGCTGAAGCAAGCATTAAACAAGCGGTAATTGCCGGAATTGTGAACGGTTATCCAAATGGGACGTTTAAACCAGAAAAGTCCGTTACCCGCGCGGAATTTACGGTTATGCTAATGAAAATGTTAAATCCACAGGAAACAGAAATAGAACTGACTTTTGCAGATAAGGTTAATATAGGATCATGGGCGCAAAAAGAAGTTATGCAGGCTGTACAAGCAGGAATCGTTAGAGGCTATGAAGATCGAACCTTCCGTCCTGATGTGGAACTGACACGCGCAGAGATAGCGGTAATGATTGCTAACGCACTGCATTTACCGATTGAGCCGGCTGCTCAAACAGGAACAGGCTTCGTAGATGACCACGCGATTCCGGAATGGGCAAAGGGTTCAGTGTCAACCATCAAGAAATTGGGCATAGTCGAAGGCAAAGACGGGAACGTATTCGCCCCTGAAGCCAAAACAACAAGAGCAGAGGCTGTAAAGCTTCTAATGATCATGCTGGCACAAATGAGCAAGTAATCAACAGATATCAACCTAATTTTAAATTTTGAAAATTTTTGTATTAAAAAAAGAATCTGTATTGTTGCACTTGTTGTGATTACGGAGGGACAACGTAATAATATCACGGCTCGCAGGTCTAATGACTCGCGAGCCTTTTTGTCGGAGGACATCGACATACAATAATAGTACCGCATAACTACACGTTTTTCATTTAAGGATTTGACCTTGAAAGTTGCTTCGACTCGAAATAGTAAAAGCAAGATAAGTCAGCCAAACATAATGTTGATGGAGTACAATAATATTGCGGCCCAACAGAATTAGTGAAGTTTATAATTGATATCCCCCAGAACAATCATCTTATGTTTATTAATTATAAAAGATTTTCTTATTATTAAGATTTTTGGGAATGTTAATGTAAAAATACGCGTAGGGAGAATATCAGAAAATTCGAGGGGGTCACATTTTGCGAAGGAAAGGCATACTGACTTGTGTAACATTAATTCTTGTCTTACTGCTGATAATACAACCGGCTAATGCAAGCTCAAACATAAATAATAATACGAGGCTTGTCCTAACTTTATTGGCCCCTAAAATACAAGAACAAATAAATCAATATTACAAAGAGAAGCTTACAGAATCACCTACTTATGCGCCTTTTCTTGATCCTGTGAACATGTTGGTGGGGTATTTCGATTCCACATTGATGTAATTGTAATTATAACTCCTTATGTAGGGCCACATATCAACGTTGGGATGGATAAAATATCATTTAAAATCGACAATAGAGGAACGGTGGAGGTCTTAGACTATGAGCATATTAAGGACTATGAACTTCCCCCTAATTGGAAACACATTATTAAAGTGAAAAAATAAATTTACCTACACCTCAGGATCTCACAGATCAGACTTTACCAGAAATCATAGCAACGTGGAAAAAACACATGTAGAGGGCAGGCGGTACAACAGGCATACAAAAGGCAGCTGAGCTCATTGCCCAAGCTAAGCGAAGTGTGGGAGACATTACAGCTTTAGCTGAAGCAAAGCTAGATTTGACACGTTTAATCGCGGAGTTTGAACGAATTACGGAGATGTTAGCGGACATTGAAAAGCAGCTTCACGTATTGCTAGAGGAGATCCCCATGGCCGTTCAGATGCGTTCCATAAAAGGCATGGGTCCTATCTTCGTTGCGGCTATCTTAGCAGGTGTAGGTGACCTCAGACAGTACGCACATGGACGTCAGTTACTACGCAAAGCCGGTCTAAATTTGGCCGAAAGCACATCGGGGAAAAGGAAAGGCCAGATCGTTGTCTCCAAACGAGGGGACTCCAGGTTAAGAAAATATCTTTATCTGGCGACGATCCAGCTCATTGGAATAAATCCAGTCTTTCAAGAATTACATCAGCACAATGTTCAAGTAAAGCACATA
>NZ_JBOZWO010000060.1:0-24643 GCF_050864975.1 Paenibacillus sp. GXUN7292
ATTTAGATCAGAAAAAACAATAAAATTGGCAGATCTAAGTACATGAAATCCTTTTAGTTGCTGTTTAGTTGGTGGGAAAGCGTCAAGCTGCTTGCTCAACAGGGAACCCACCCTTCTAACGAATCCTAGCAGCGCTATTTGGCCTAAATTTGCTACTTTCAAAATCTAACGAAGCTAAGAAGCCTTATTGGGGTAAAAAGGGACTCAAAATGACGGTTTGTTCACAGATAGCGCTATGTGGATTCGTTACAAATTCAAAAGGGGTAGATTTTGAGGAATAGCGCTTCTCAGCTTCGTTAGAAATCAAAAGTGCTGATTGAGCTGATAAAAAGCTAACCACTCATTAGTCGCTTGTTAAGCAGTTAGAACACAAGACGCATGAGCCATTAAAAAGGAGCATATCCCCCAGTCTTTTCATAGACTCGCAGAATATGCCCCTTACGTGCCCCGCTCCTACTTTTCAATAATAAGCGTATCAACGATCTCGCCAGCTGCTGTCTTGGCCGTTACCTTGATTTCACCCTTCGTAATCTCAACGGATGTATAAATATTTACTTTACTCTGGTCAAAGGTTAGTTCATGCCAAGGACGATTTACAAGAGCATAGAACTTAGAGCCAGACGATCCGCCGACGACATAGCGTGTTCCTTCCTTCTCTGAGAAAGCTCCGCCTTTCATCAGATAAGTGCGTACATAGACATGATCATGCCCGTTTAGCACAAGATCTACGCCATGCTTATCCAATATCGGCACCCACTGCGCTTGTACGCGCTCATTTGAATACACGCTGCCATATGGCCCTTGGTGGAACATAAGCACCTTCCACTTCTTATCCGTTGCCTTCAAATCCCGATCAAGCCATTGTGCTTGCTCTTCGTAGGACTCCGCTCCCAGCTCGGTATTCAGCAATACGAAGTGTGTATCCTTGACGTCAAAGGAGAAGCTCGTTCCCCGAACGCTGCTTGCACCGTTTGTTGGATTGTTGAAATGCGCCAAGTAATCGCCTGCGCCGTTTGTGCCCATGACCTCATGATTGCCGATTGCAGTAATTAAAGTGCGCTGCATTAGATGCTGCTGGGCAGCTGCAAACCACCAATTCCATTCCTGCTGCAAAAAGCCTTTGTCGACCATATCGCCAGCATGAACAATAAATTCGGCATCAGGCATATCGGCAATTGCGTTGTCCAGTGTATCCTTCCACAGCTCGTAATCTTTTTCAGCCGCTCCCTGGGAATCGCCGATAAATACAAACTTCGTCATATCGCCGCTCACTTCGCTAGTCACAAAGCGTCCTTCAGCACTTACAAAGTCTCCGCCATTGCCGACTCGGAATTTATAAGCAGTGCCTGACTCAAGACCTGTCACCTCTGCCCTATGCACCCGATAAGTGCCAAAGCTATGCGAGTTGTACAGCTCATTACTGCCCATCGAACGCTGTACATTGCCAGCAGAAAAGCTAGTAAATTCCGATTCCTTCACGTATTCGACTACTGTATCTTTCACATCAATATGCGTATGCCAATTAAATCTTCTAGATTCAGCAGGCTGCTCACCCATTGATACGCTTATATTGACAGGCTGCTCCGTAAATACAGGGTTTGCTACAATAAAGTTCATAACAGGGCTGTACATATGATCCTTGACCGCTTGAATGCGGTAGGTTTTCGCCTGCATCGTCGCCAGATCTGTTACCAATACGCCCTCCTGATTGGTATAGCTGCCGGCCACAGCAACATCATCGATAATTAGGGCAGCACCTTCTACCTTGCTGCCATCCACCACGCTTGTAATCGTAAACTGTGCAGGATAGCCTAAACCGATCGCATAATGATTCCATGAAAGCTTCAAATCCGTCCAAACATCAGACGTAACAGGCTCGCCATAGAATGTAAGGCTATTGTCCAGCGCACCCGTTTTCTCGATAGAACCAGACACAACTGAAATGCTGTGCGGCTTCTTGACGTCCTTCTCCAAATCTTCTAAGCGAAGCGGACCAATATAATTACCCTTAATCTTATAGCTGATTTGACTCAGCAGATCGCTGTCTTTCAGCTGAACATCCTGCAGACCTGCGAAGTTTAAGCGTACTCTACCGCTCTGCTCATCAATGACTGCATGCAGCTGCTTTTCCTTCAGCTTTTCGCTGCAGATTACTTGGAGACCCTCTACTGCCGAAGTGTCAAAAGCGAATTCAATATGACCGCCTGACAACGCAGAAACCTGCTCAGCATGAATATTAAGCGTATACGTTCCACCGGCAAGCTGCTTCTCCGTCGTAGTATAGGAATAATAAGGCGAACCTAAATTTACTGTAAAGCTCCATTCCTTAATCGTTTGGTTGCCGCTTAAATCGCGGACAGCCGCTTTAATGCGGTGCCTTCCTTCGGCAAGCGGCGCTGCAGGCTTATAGGTAACCCGTCCTTGCGACGGATTTAGCACATAATCCACAAGCTCGCCATCCACGTATACCCGAATCGACTTAGCATCAATTAAAGTACTGTCTGGACTGGTCGCAGCATCATAGCCTTCATCCTCAGCAATGAAAGAGATATCAGGATGTGCATCCATCACCATAGCCCCTTCAGCAGGCGTAATATTTTTAATAACAGGCGGCAAAATGTCCTCGTCCGACGGTCCATACAATACACGTATATCATCAACATAAATGACGCCTGCATCTTTTTTATTGTTGTTCGCTTCCATATAGCGTACAGGCACATCCATCGTCAGCGGCAGCTTCTTGCCCTTTGGAATATCGGCCTCAATATATTTCCATCCGACCCAATCTACACCTGTTTCCGCGTCAGTTAAATCAACATTAAACCCTTTTTTATCCCCATCAAGAAAGTGACTGCGAAGCCAATGCCTTCTGCCGTCTCCGTGTACCCACATGCTTATTTTTTCAGGATAGCCCGGCACTTGCAGGTGATTACCTGTGTTAACTGTCAAAAAAGCTCCCGAAGTACCTGTTTGTCCTGTAAAATCATACTCCAGCCTCAGCGAATAGCTGCCGCTGCGCACGTAATCCTGATCCATTTCAGCCGCAGCAGAAACTGTATTATAGGCAGCACCTGAAGTTTTCATATATTTATCCAAGCCATTCTCAAAATCCTCCAGCATAACTGGAGACAATCCTACACTTACGTCCATCGAAGTGCTAACACCTCCAAATAACACCACAATTTTTCCAGCAACTCTATTTCTGTCCGGTCCGTTGCCGCTTACCAGGTATAGCTCGCTCCCAACGCAAGCTCCTGCTTGCGAACATCACTAATTGTACCATACTGAGATTGAGGCAACTCTTCAAATCTAGCATAAATTGCACCTACAGGCCGCAGTAAAGAAGCAATTAATAAAAAGTTAAGCAGTATATACCCAATTTTTAGCTTGCGGTATGTATTTTAATCTCCTCCCAATTATATAACTGTTTTAATCATGTGCGAAAAAATGCTTTCTGTTTAGATCACATTAATATCTGATTTTGTTAACTAATAGGAACCACCGCTTGGCAATCAAATAGAGAAAAGTGTAAGATGGATAAAGATTGATTGAGGCGGCAAAAGTCCCGATACAGCAAAGAGTTTGAATGATATCTGATTCAATTGTTTAGGGGAGAGGATTATCCTATGAATGATGCGTTAATGGAGAGATTGAAGGCTTTTCTTCATCGTGAGGGCAATAGCTCTCTAGTGGGAAGTCCGGCGAGCCAAGAGGAAATTGTTAATGCACAGCAGCAGCTTAATGTAAGCTTCCATGAGGACTATGTGCAATTTATACGAACGTTCGGGGGATCATATGCAGGCCTTGCAGTACATGCATTTCATAATGGCTCCAGTCTCGGAAATGAAACGATTGTCGATTTGACGTTGGGATTCCGAGAAGATTGCAAGGAGCTTCCCGTTGCAGAGGTTTTGCGAACCGGTTATGTCATTTCTATCGATGGTTCCGGCGATCCGATTATTATCGATCAAGCAGGAAAGGTTCTCATTTATCATCACGATACGGGAGAGATCAAGGGTTTAGCAGATTCATTCGAGGCACTGATCGAGGATTGCTTTTACGAGTGGTAAGTTGTATGAAGTGCGATTTAAGCATTTGGAGGCTGCACTGGCCGATTCTGTATGAATTTTCATATACAATTGTGTTTTTCGAGGCATTCCAGCGTAATGTGTATGAAATTTCATATACAATTAGCCATTTTGAAGCGGCACCAACCGATTCTGTATGAATTTTCATATACAATTGTGTTTTTCGAGGTATTTCAGCGTAATGTGTATGAAATTTCATATACAATTAGCCATTTGGAGGCGGCACTAGCCGATTCTGTATGAATTTTCATATACAATTGTGTTTTTCGAGGTATTTCAGCGCAATGTGTATGATATTTCATATACAATTAGCCATTTGGAGGCGGCACTAGCCAATTCTGTATGAATTTTCATATACAATTGTGTTTTTCGAGGTATTTCAGCGCAATGTGTATGAAATTTCATATACAATTAGCCATTTGGAGGCGGCACTGGCCGATTCTGTATGAATTTTCATATACAATTGTGTTTTTCGAGGCATTTCAGCGAAATGTGTATGAAATTTCATATACAATTAGCCATTTGGAGCTGGCGCAGACACGCATAGTGCTGATGAGTTTCTGAGGAAATGCAGGTAGGCATCAGGTAGCTCGCTTCTGTCTTTCCTGCAACAAATATTTTCTCAAAAAAAGCGAGTCAGACCTTATGGGGTTTACCCATCGCTTGTCCACTCGCTTTTCATACTACTCTTTTTGAGTCTTCTAACGCTTCTGCTGCTTGCTGTACAGCTCCTTCACTTCACCAAGCACCTCATCAGCATGTCCCTTCACTTTAACCTTCAGCCACTGTCTTACTAGCTTTCCTTTAGCATCAATTAGAAAAGTGGAACGAACCAGGCCCATATACTCTCTGCCATACAGTTTTTTCAGCTGCCATACGCCGTACTTCTCGCAAACTTTATGCTGTTCATCCGACAGCAGCAAAAACGGCAGCTCATGCTTCTCCTTAAAACGCAAATGAGACTTGACTGGATCGGTGCTGATACCGAGTACTACGGTGTTATTTTGTTCAAATTGACTATTAAAATCTCTCATATCGCAAGCCTGCTGCGTGCAGGTCGGCGTCATATCGCGCGGATAAAAGTAAAGCACCACATTTTGCCCAATGAACTGAGCCAGCTTCACCGTCTCTCCGTTAGAGGCAGGCAGAGTAAAGGCCGGCGCCTTCCTCCCAATTATTAGCTGTGTCATGTTGCTCTCTCCTTCACTTTCACTATTTCAAATAACTTGCTCAAGTACTGGACTGACGCCAGCACAAAATTCAATGTAATGATCCCGTATCATTCCTTTGAGACTACGAGCCTGCTCCCCGGTACTTTTTCACTCCATAGTTCCAGAACAGAAGCGCCAGCGAAAACACGAGCAAGCCCATAACAGGCGTCAGCAGCGCAAGCCGGGATAAATCATCTGATTTGGCCTCCAAAAAATAAGAAGCAGGTATAACCCCAACAAACGCAAACGGAAGCAGCCACGTCAATACAAACCGGATCAGCTTATTATAAATGTTAACCGGATAACGGCCATAGTTCTGAATATTGTACATGAGCGGCACGATGCCGGTTGGCGCATCCGAAAAAAAGGAAATCGCACTAAGCGCTGTATACAAGCCCGCATAAATAAGCGCTGCGCCGATGACGAATATGAGCAGCATAGCAAGATCAAGCAAGTGAAAATCAAGGCCTAGCTTCGACCAGCTAAGTGCCATAATAATTGCACCGACGAAAGAGCCGAATAAGGACGGCGGATCTACATTTTCCAGCAATACCTGAAACAGACTGTGTGCGGGCCGTGTCAGCACGCGGTCCATTTCCCCTTTTACAATATATCTTTCGCTAAAATTCCAAATACTAAAAAACGTGCTGAACACGCCATACGGTATCATGAAAAATCCATAAACGAATACAACCTCAGCTTCCGACCAGCCGCCTAGGGAAGGCGTATGCTGAAATACGATTAAAATAAAAATTAAGTTCATACCTTGAAAAAGCAAATCGGATAATACTTCAATCCAAAAATCAAAGCGATAAGTCAGCCTTGTTTTCGCATAATTTTTTAAATACTCGCCGAATAAAGCAGCATATCTCATTTCCACTATCCCCCTTGCACAAACAGCCGCTTGCGCGCTGCTTTCCACATGCCGAAAATTGGCACTAACAGCACCAGAAACCATACGAGCTGCAGTCCGAAGACGCCCATCGCTTCATGAAGCGGCGTTCTCCCCGTAAATACCGAGCTTGGCAAATACGTAATCGCCTGGAAGGGCAGCCATTGCATAATGGAAGATAACCAGCCTGGAAAAAAAGCAACTGGTATGACAACCCCTGAAAACAGATCGACCATCACTCGTTTCATACGCATCATGCCCTCATTATTTTCCACAAAGAAGGCAAACAAGCCTGTCAAAATATTTATCTGAGAATTAATCAAAAAGCTGAACAGCAGCATAACCGCATAAATAAGCCAAACCGTCGGATCGGTCGGAAGCTTCACAGGAAATATTAAGCATACGATAATCATTCCCGGCACCATAAACAATAACAGGCGGAACAAGCCTTCTCCGAAGCCCTGCATCATTTTGACAAGCACATAAGAATAAGGACGAATAAACTGAATGGCGACACTGCCGTCCCGAATTTCATTAGCGATTTCACGATCCAAATTGTTAAAATAAAAAGCTCTTGCCATCCACGACACGGCAATATAAGTAGTCATCTGTGCCACAGTAAAGCCTGCCAGCGAATCCTGATCGCCATAGATCGCCTTCCACAAAAAATAATAAGCGCCAATATTAATGGCATAAATAATTATCCCGCTGTAGTAATTGACCCGGTAAGCAAGCATCGTTAAAAATCTGATTCGTATAAAATCCAAATAAGCGCTCATCATGCTAAGACAGGCTCCTTCGCTGCTGCCGCCGAGCCGGATTGATAGATTTCACGCACAATTTCATCCGTGTTTGTTTCGAATATTTTAATATCGCGGATTTCTGCTCCGCTTACTACTCGTCCCATTGCATCCGATACGCTGACGGCATGCGGCACAAACATTTTGGCTGTCACATCATTTTCGATGGACCAAGCGACATTCATTCCGACAGTCAGCTGCTGCAAATAGGCAAGCGACATCTGCTTCGCAAATTGGAATTGAATTTCCTTCCCTTTGCTCCAGCGCTGCTTCAGTTCGTCAAGTCCGCCATCATAAATAATTTTGCCATCATCAAGCATAACTACTCTCGAACAAAGCGCTTCGATATCCTGTAAATCATGCGTAGTCAACAGAATCGTAGTTCCCTGCTCCTTATTCATTTCCATAAGGAAATCTCTAATTTCCGTTTTAACTACAATATCAAGCCCTATAGTCGGCTCGTCCAAAAATAAAATTGAAGGATTATGAAGCAAGGAAGCGACCAGCTCGCATCTCATTCTTTGGCCAAGGCTGAGCTTTCTTACCGGACGATTAAGCAAATCAGCCAAATGCAGCCTTTCCACCAAATGATCGAGCCGCTTACGGAAATCCTGTTCGGATACGCTATATACCTTCCGCAATAGCTGAAAAGACTCAATGACACCAATATCCCACCATAGCTGCGAGCGTTGTCCGAATACGACGCCGATTTCCTTGACAAATTTTTCACGATCCTTATAGGGCACGTAACCGTTCACACGAAGCTGACCTGAAGTCGGCACTAAAATACCTGTCAGCATTTTGATCGTTGTAGATTTTCCCGCTCCATTCTCGCCAATATACCCACAAATTTCGCCTTGCGGGATTTGAAAAGATATATCTTTAACCGCCAAAACCTCGCGATATTGTCGCTTAAACAAATCTTTTAGCGCACCCGAAAGTCCTTCGCGGTTTTTTTGTACCAAAAATTGCTTTCTTAAATCTTTTACGTCGATTGCTAGCATGACTTGCTTGAAACCCCTCTCTGTTCGACATTTCCTGGGAAATAGCGATGTTAAATGCGAAATTGGATAATAACTTGCAACGAGTCGCCATTCCGACTTATAATTTTATGATACCACACATCTGTTTACTCGGAGTGATGTCAATAAAACTCGTTTTGGGCAATAATAAGGAAGCAAGGTGAAACAGCTCCGTCGTCCTTTTTAAAATCTCTTCCACGTCTTTTTTTAAAAGACGTACAGTTTTGTGTAGAAATATAGAACAAAATAAAATTAAAATTTTCTTTTCTTATATTTTGAAAACTGTTGTTATTATAAAGCTTACGAAAAAGCGCTTATTTTGAAAGGAGCAGCACTCAAGCAAATGGAAACAAGATCAGGCAAGAGAAATAAAGAAAAAGAACACTCAAAATCTAAAAGGAAAAAGTTATATATCGGCTTATCTATTGCAGCAGGCATTATCATCGCCGCGGGTATTTATTGGGCGGTAGGGGTTTGGGGTGCTCTTGAAAAACTTAATCCTGGAGAAAACGACACTTTATTCCCTTCAGTTCCGCCAGATAAAGTAGTCGAAATTCCAAAATGGGAAGGCAAGGAGCGAGTTAATATTTTGCTGCTCGGCGTTGATGCGCGTGATGCACAGCCGGGTGAAACCGCACGTTCCGATTCAATGATGGTAGCTTCCCTTGATCCGACAACCAAAAAAGCGCATTTATTTTCTATTTTGCGTGATACGTATGCACCGATTGAAGGTTATGGAAAAGGCCGCATTAATACAGCTATTACACTTGGTGGTCCCCCACTGGCAATGAAAACAGTTGGCGATCTGCTCGGACTTGATATTCAATATTTTGTTTATACCGATTTTGAAGGCTTCAAGGCGCTGGTGGATACAATCGGCGGAGTTCATTTCGATGTAGAAAAGAATATGCGTTACAAAGATAATGCCGATGGCAATCGCTATGATATTGATTTGGAGAAAGGATATCAGTTGCTCGATGGAGATAAGGCTTTGCAATATGTTCGCTTCCGTCACGATGCAATGAGTGACTACACGCGAACAGAAAGACAGCGGAATTTCTTAAAAGCAGTAGCAAACGAGTTGAAGTCCACTTGGAATATTTTAAAAATGAAAGAAATTCTTGAAAGCATTCAGCCATATGTCCGTATGAATTTAACTGATATTAACGATATTTGGAAGCTCGGACAGCTAGGCATGGAGATGAATATGAGCGGATCAGCTCAAATTCCGCCTATGGAGCTTGTTAAAGAAGAAAAAATTGGCGGTGCAGAGGTAATCGCCATTCGCAGTTACGATAAGCTGAAGGAATATGTGCAAGAAGTGCTTGCCAAAGACGATTCGCAGCCAGAGGCGACCGATGGTGAAGGCGGACAAGCAACTAATGAACCAGGCAGCTCTGGAACAAACAGCAGTACTCAGTAAAATTTGCGTGCGCCACCAACTATCTAGAAATGAAAGAGACGCTTCAACACGTTAGTGTGCTTAAAAGTAATTTCATCTATTTTTATGGATTGCACATTCCAAGCTTTTATGGGCTTGGAATGTGTATTGTTGTTTAATAAACTAAATCTATAAGACTAGCACTCTTATAGGTTTTCCGGGAAACGGTTCATCCTTAAACAAGTTCGCTCACCGTTTCTTCTTAATGGAGAGGAGATAATTATGATGCAAAGACCAAACTCTGAAGCACTGTACGCAGATGCATTAAAGCATATTGTAGGCGGGGTTAACAGCCCTTCCCGTTCTTACAAGGCTGTCGGCGGCGGTGCACCTACGTTTATGAAGCGTGCTGAAGGCGCTTATTTCTGGGATGTGGACGGCAATCGCTACATCGATTACCTGGCAGCTTATGGACCGATCATTGCTGGACATGCCCATCCGCATATTACTGCGGCAATTGTAGAAGCTGCTCAAAACGGCACCTTATTCGGTACACCTACTGAGCTAGAGATTACACTTGCACGCATGCTAAAAGAAGCTATTCCGTCTATGGATAAAGTACGCTTTGTCAACTCAGGTACAGAAGCGGTTATGACGACCATTCGAGTAGCGCGCGCTTACACGAAGCGCAACAAAATTATTAAATTTGCCGGATGTTATCATGGTCACTCCGACCTTGTGCTTGTCGCTGCCGGCTCTGGCCCGTCTACGCTCGGCATTCCGGACAGCGCAGGCATTCCAACGAGCATTGCACACGAAGTAATTACAGTACCTTACAATAATTTGGATGCTTTGAAAGAAGCATTGGAGCGTTGGGGCGAGGATACCGCCGCCGTAATGGTAGAGCCTATCGTCGGTAACTTCGGCATGGTTATGCCGCATGAAGGCTTCCTTGAGGGGCTTTGCCGCATGACTCGCGAAGCAGGCGCACTCGTCATCTATGACGAGGTCATCAGCGCCTTCCGTTTCCATTACGGCTCATCCCAAACGTTCACAGCTTTCGCTGATCACGCTGCAATTGAACCGGATCTTACCGCGCTCGGCAAAATTATCGGCGGCGGCATGCCAATCGGCGCTTACGGCGGACGCAAAGAAGTAATGGAGCAAGTAGCGCCGCTTGGAGCAGCCTACCAGGCAGGTACAATGGCTGGCAACCCTGCGTCCATATCGGCTGGCATTGCTTGCCTAGAAGTACTAAGCAAGCCAGGCGTATATGAGCAGATGGACAAGCTTGCTGTGAAGCTAGCAGACGGCCTGCGCGCCGCTGCTAGACAGTATAGTGTTCAACTAACCGTCAACCAAATCGTCGGCTCTCTGTCCACCCATTTCTGCGATCACCCAGTCACTAACTATGATGAAGCCCTGGATACGGACGGCGAGCGCTTCGGCAAGTTCTTCCGCTTGATGCTCGAGCAAGGCATCAACCTTGCCCCTTCCAAGTATGAGGCTTGGTTCCTGACCGTTGCCCATACAGAAGCGGATATTGATGCGACGCTTGAGGCTGCTGAGAAAGCTATGGGTGAGTTGTAGAGGATTCGATTCAAAATCTTAAATCACATAATTAATATAATGAGAATCATAAAAAGACCGTCGAATAGGCGGTCTTTTATGTCATTAACTTTTATAAAAAAAACGGATTGCACACTCACATTTGCTTTTTCATAAATTCTAAGAAAGAGTTAATCGATCATCCTTACCGAGTATTTAATGAATCCATTATTAACTTTTTCAATGATGAGAACGCTTACTCCTGCTCCTCTCGATATATAATATTAGACTCCAGTTTAGAAATATTATTCTATCAACTGAAGCCATTACCAATATCAGGGATGGGCTAGTCAATGACATAGAAGTAACGGATTATAAATATTTCAACAGCTATGCTATACTACCCAAGAAGAAACGCTGCGCGTCCTAGGCAAAGGATGTGCCATTTCTTAGTGAAATATAGGAATAGGTATAAGCTCAACGAATAAGCCAAACAAGCAGCCCAGTTGCCATTTGGCTCCGACTCCCTTAAAAATCGTTTGCAGGAGAACTTTTAGTGATGCATAAAATTATGATAGTTGAAGATGATCCCAAACTCGCCTCTCTTATGTCCACCTCGCTCGCCAAATACGGCTATCACCCCGTTGTTATCGAGCAATTTGACCGTGTGCTGGACCAATTTAACGCCCACCGTCCCGACATGGTGCTGCTGGATGTAAATCTGCCGAGCTATGATGGCTATTACTGGTGCAGGCAGATTCGTTCCGTATCGACCTGTCCTGTACTGTTTATCTCCGCCCGCGCAGGTGAGATGGATCAGGTAATGGCGCTTGAAAATGGCGGTGACGATTACATTACGAAGCCGTTTCATAACGAGATCGCGATGGCCAAAGTTCGCAGCTTGCTGCGTCGTGCCTATGGCGAATATGCAACGAGCCGCGAACGCTGCGCCTCCTGGGGAGGGCTGAGCATCTTTCCCGAGCGGCTTGAGCTCGAGCTTGACGGACGCAATGTAATGGTAACGAAAAAAGAAGCGGACATTCTCGAGCTGCTGATCAAACGTGCCCCGCGTGTCGCCTCCCGGGATGAGCTGCTTGAACGGCTATGGGATGACCAGATGTTTGTCGATGAAAATACGCTAAACGTTAACATGGCACGTGTACGTAAAAAATTGCAGGAGCTTGGCATACAGGATGGCATCGAAACCGTGCGGGGCAGCGGCTACCGGCTAGTCGCCTCCTGGAGCGGATCAGGCGGTGAACGATGAGCCGACTCTTTCTGCGGGATCACCTTGCCTTGATTTTGCTTCAGCCTGTGCAATGGGCGCTTGTGCTGCTGATCTATTGGCTCGACGGCTATCGCAATCTGGCAGTGGCGTTCTATGCAGGCCTGCTAGGCATAGTGCTTTGCATCGGTTATCTCTCTTTTCGCTATGTCCAGTATAGCAGCTACTACAAGCGCCTGGCGGATCGGCCGAGCAGCCTGGATGCGATCATGCAGCCACTTGGGAATGCCCCCGTAGCCGAATCGCTGCAGCAGCTTCTCGATAACCAATACACCCTCATGCAGGAGCAGCTGCATCAGGCCGAGAGCCAGCAGAAGACCCATATGCTGTTTATGAATCAATGGGTGCATCAGATGAAAACCCCGATTGCAATTATGGACTTAACCCTTCAGGAAGAGCAAAGCATGCCTTATACCGCCAGTATGCGTGAAGAATTGGAGCGGCTGCGCCAAGGACTTGATACGGTGCTTTACGTTGCGCGACTACAATCTTTTGAGCAGGATTTCCATGTGAAGACGGTATCGCTCACAAGCATAGCCGAACAGGCAGTGCATGAGCACAAGCGGCTGTTTATTCGCAGCCAAGTGTTCCCGGAGCTGGTTGGAAACCGTTCCATTCTCGTGCAAACGGACGAGAAATGGTTCATGTTCATGCTCGGACAGCTGCTTACCAATGCAATCAAATACAGCACTGGACCTATGAAAAAGGTCACCGTCCGCATCTATGTAGATCTTAATCATGCGGCTGTGGAAATACGTGACCGCGGCATCGGTATTCCAAAAACCGATCTGAAGCGCGTCTATGATCCGTTCTTTACGGGGGATAACGGACGGCAATTCCGGGAATCGACAGGCATGGGCCTTTATCTCGTCAAGCAAGCCTGCGAGAAGCTCGGGCATGAGCTGCAGCTCGAATCTGCCGTGGGCGAAGGTACAGTCGTACGCATCAAGTTTATGTCCTGGCAGCATGCAGCCAATATGTAACCAACCTTACATCAGTGTAAGGAAGATGAAAGCAAAATCGATAGTGACCGTACTGCCCCATTGCTATACTAAAGATACAAAGCTTACATGCAGCGCATGCAAGCACTTATTGGGGAGTGACGATTTATGGAAATGCTGCAGGTTAATAAAGTCAGTAAAGTATATGGGGACAAGCTCGCATACCGTGCATTGAATCAATTGAGCTTTTCGGTAGCACCTGGAGAATTTGTAGGGATCATGGGTCCTTCCGGCAGTGGCAAAACGACGCTGCTAAACATGATTGCAACGATCGATAAGCCGACTACCGGTGAAATAACAATTGGCGGCCGCAATCCACATGCGCTTGGCAAGCGGGAACTTGCCAAATTTCGCCGTAGAGAGCTCGGCTTTATTTTTCAAGATTTTAATCTGCTGAACACATTGACAGTAGCGGAAAATATCATCCTGCCGTTGACACTCGACGGCAAAAGCGTGCGCTACATGCGCGAGCAGCTGGAGGAAATTGCCCAGAAGCTCGGTATCACGCATATTCTCGACAAGCGTATCTTTGAAATTTCCGGCGGGCAAGCACAACGGGCAGCGATCGCTCGGTCGATCATCCATGCGCCGAAGCTGCTGCTGGCAGATGAACCAACCGGCAACCTCGATTCAAAGGCTGCGAAGGATGTCATGCTTACGCTTGAGGGACTTAACCGTCAAGACCGCAGCACGATGCTGCTCGTTACTCACGATGCCGTAGCGGCCAGCTATTGCAATCGGGTAATATTTATTAAAGACGGTACGCTCTACACGGAAATTCATCGCGGCGAACACCGCAAGGCGTTTTTTCAAACAATCATCGACACGCTGTCGCTGATGGGAGGCGATGCACATGACCTTTCGTCAATTCACATTCAATAATGTGCTGCGCAACAAGCGCCTGTATGCCGCCTATTTCCTGAGCAGCCTGTTTTCCGTGCTCATCTTCTTTGTCTATGCAATCTTTGCTTTTCACCCGAGCCTTGGAGATGACAATCTTGGCAATACGGTATCAACAGGGCTGCATACGGCAGAAGGCATCATCTATGTATTTTCCTTTTTCTTTATTCTTTACTCCATGGCTTCCTTCCTCAAGTCGCGCCAGCGGGAATTTGGCCTCATGATCATGCATGGCATGACGCCATTCCAGCTGCGCAAGATGATCTTCTGGGAAAATATGCTGATCGGGTGCGGTGCGACTGCCGGTGGCGTCGGTATTGGCATTATTTTTGCCAAAGCTATTTTGCTGCTCGCCGAAAATGTGCTGCGCCTGGATACTTCGCTGCCGTTTTATATCCCGGGCAAAGCGATGCTGCTAACCGTCTGCGCCTTTCTGGCGTTATTTGCCGTAATCTCTCTCTTTACAGTGTTTATGGTGCGCAACAAGGAGATTATCGAGCTGATCAAGGGCGGCAAAAAGCCGCGCCCGGAGCCGAAAGCTTCCTGGCTGCTGTCTTTGCTTGCCGTTTTGCTGATCGGCGGAGGCTATATCACATCCATCCTGGTAGAAGGAATGGTTGTTGTACTTGCTTTTATTCCCGTTACGATCATGGTTATCATCGGCACTTATTTTTTGTTCACCCAGCTAAGCGTGTTTATCATCACACGGCTGAAGCGGCGTCCAAACTTCTTCTGGCGCAAAACGAACTTGCTTACGCTTGCTGATCTATCCTTCCGCATGAAGGATAATGCACGCACCTTCTTCATCGTGTCGATCGTTTCGACTGTTGCGTTTTGCGCGATTGGCTCGCTATTTGGCTTCAAATCGATTATTACTCAGCAAATTACAGCAGGGCATCCGTTCGCCATCGAACTGGTCAACAATGCCGCCAAAACAACCGATCAATCAAATGAAATTAATGAAGTAAACCGTGTTCTCCAAGAGCTAAATATTTCTGGCAGTTATTTTACGCTTGATATGCATGCATGGTCTGTTAAAGAAGGCAAACCTATAACGATCGTACCAGAGAGCGTCTACAATCAGTTTGCGAGTGTAAAGCGATTGCCTTTGCTTGAGCTTAAAGAGGGCGAAAGTGCTGTTATATTCGATCCATTTTACGTGAATGTGAGAAATTATAATGTAAAGTCGAGCCATGAGCTGAAATCCGGTATGAAGATTAACCCTACGATCCACCTGGTGAAGAGCCCCATGCCTGATCAGATAGAGCCCGTCTTTATTATTCCGGATACGCAATATAGCAGCTTGCCGCCTGCGAACGAGAAAACCAATTACGCGATGTGGGATATTCCAAGCCGCAGCGATGAGTTGAAAGCCGGCGAGGCGATAAGCAGCAATCAGCTCCTAACCGATAGCGACTCCAATATTTATACGGTAGCCTTTGCAGTCACTCAAGTTTTGCGTGTCTATTATGCAGTGCTGTTTATTGGCCTATTTATCGGTGTCGTTTTCTTCGTCGCAGCAGGCAGCTTCTTGTACTTCCGCTTGTACACCGACCTTGACGATGACAAACAAAAATTTGCGGCAATTGCCAAAATCGGCCTCTCCGCCGGTGAGCTGTCTAAGGTCATCACACGCCAGCTGATCCTGCTCTTTTTCGCACCGATTGCCGTCGCGCTCGTGCACGGCATTATCGCACTGGGCGCTTTGCAAAATATGTTTTACTCCAGCATCTTCAAGGAGTCTGTGATGGTGCTCGGCAGCTTCCTTGCGATTCAGATTGTGTATTTCCTGCTTGTGCGCTATTTCTATGTATTGAATATTCGACGCAGCTGTAATCTTTAAGATGTGATGTAGCAAGGCCGTTCCCGGGTTGGGACGGCCTTTTGTTGTACGGATGAAGTTATGCGCTAGTTTCAAAGCTATTTTCAATCGGTTTTGTATATTTCATTATATTTCTTTATATTTATGGTAAATAAGCGAAAATTGCTCAATTTTAAGGGTCGATATTATACACCTTTTTCGTACATCTAAATGGCCCATTCATAATATTCATCTATAAATTTCTCATCTCATAGATTTTTTGCAAGGTTTTTAGATGTATTAATTTAGCTTCTGGCGACTCAGCGAATTTATACCACTCCACAAGCCTGTATCCGAACATAACAAGGATTAGTTCATAGATACAATGATCAGATATATGGGACACATCCGCATATTCTGAAAAACCCCTGTAATATGCCGGAATGCATTTTTTGTAATATTCAACCATATGAAAGACGTCCGCTTCATCCGTTATTAAACTCGCGATATCCTCACCCATGTATCCCCATCCGGCGGTATCCCAATCGATAAGCACGATCTTACTATCCGAGTAGAATATATTTTCCACCCAAAAATCTCTGTGGCAAAGCACTATTGGCAGCTTTTCAATACGACCGAATATTTCATCTGCATTGTTATCGATGTTTATGAGCATTGTACACAGGTGCTTCGGAATTTCACAGTCATCGGAGCGTATATAATCATACAAAACATTCCATGACCGATACCTCAGATAGTAATTTTTCATAAACTCAACCTTGCTTAAATTGGACAGATTCTGCAATACTTTTGGTCGTTCAATATATAATTTACCTTGAAATCGCCCCAGTTCCTCGGCTATATGTTCATACATTTCCGCAGTCAGATTTAAGCCCGACACACCATCAATATATTCCATCCACAGTTGAATCTCATCGTCATTTATTTCAGCGTGATAACACTCCGGACAACGGAACGAATCGAAGAAAACCTTTTTGAAATCCGACGCATAAAGGTCGTACTCCCTTCGCCATGAATCCGGATCACCATAACGCTCAAATTTTTTCTGTGTTTTCCAAACTATTTTATATGGCAGATTTTCACCATCGGAGGTTTCAACCATGCCTGTTACAAGCCGAACATCTCCTATTGTCCCGCCTTGCATCTCTTTGATTTGATAATCTGCGCGGACTATCGTCTTATCGAGCATTTTACTCAAAACAAGCGTTAGTATTTCGGGTTTTACATATCTTTCATCATGATTGTTCATGTTCATTTCTTGTTTCCTCCTTTTTTACTCTTATGTCGCATAGCAATCGACTTTTGCCATGCCCGTTTATCTATGAGATATCCTGATTTATCATCCACAAATTTGTTTTCCCGCTTCTGTACAAGGTATCGCTCCCAATGCTCTTGCGCCAATGATCCATCGGCAAGGGCGGCCAAAACTGCGCAGCCTGGCTCCGTCTGATGGCGGCAGTCCTTGAAACGACACTGTGTAAATAATTCCTCCACATCGTTAAATCCCGCGCTGATCCCGTCATCTGCACCGAACAGCCCAAGCTCACGCATACCTGGCGTATCAATAACCATTGTGCCGGAAGGAAGCATAAAAAGCTGGCGATGCGTTGTTGTGTGCCGTCCCCGGCTGTCAGCCTCGCGGATGTCCTTGACAGTCATCACTTCCTGATTCATCAAGGTGTTTAGCAGCGAGGATTTTCCTACTCCGGACATGCCGAGGAATACCACGGTTTTTCCTGGTTGCAGATATTTACTCAACCCGTCTAGCCCAATACCGGTGTGACTGGAAACTGCGTGTACCGGCACATCAGGAGCGGTTTTCTGAACCTCAGCTAACGGTATGCTGAAATCCGGGGTCAAGTCAGCTTTTGTTAAGATGACGACAGGCTGGCCACCGCTCTGCTGTGTCTGTGTCAAATAGCGCATGATGCGGCTAATCTTGAAATCCCAGTTCAGGGACGACACGATAAATACGTAATCAAAGTTCGTTGCTACGACTTGCTCCAGTATGGTTTTGACATACCCTGCTGCGTGTCCCGAATAGTCAGCGCGGGAAAATTTCGAGCGGCGAGGCAGCAATTTGGCAATGCGCGAGGCGCCATTTTCGTTGTATTCTAGAAATACAAAATCGCCAACGTACGGAAAATCCTCTCGAGTCCCGGCACTGTGGTAGAACGCGCCCTTCAATACAGCCGTCACTTCTCCTCGTTCGGTGATGACGGTATATTGATCTCGCTGAAGTTCCGTAACCCTTCCGGGTATTAAACCTGCTGGCGGCGTTTCGGCTTCTATATAGCCGTATTGTTTCAAATCAATCATTGAACCGATCTCTCCTAATATTAAAGTTGTTTTTGGGCACAAAAATACCGCGAACAAGCAGCCTCCTAAAAAGCTGCTGTTTCGCGGCGAAAAGCCAAAAGTCGGCTTATAATCAAAAAGGGATACGACCTTCATCGTATCCCGCTAACAGCAGTATTCACGAAAGGTTACTGTTTACGGCATAGCAAAAAAACACGGGTGATATTCCCGGTTGCTCTCATTCCAAACTATCTTCAAAGATTGGAATTTACTATGCCACATATTTGGTTAAGTTAAAACCACCAATACCATATAAGCAGTCATTAAAAACATCTCCTTTCGCGGGAAAAAGTGGAAATACAATTTTACATCTATAGTGTGACATAGCTCTTTATGAGAAATCAATAGGAAATTGTATAAAATTTGAAATCGGAGCAGATCCTTATCCAGATCCCAAAAGGCAGGTTCTACCTGTGGCGGCTGCATCTCCATCGTGAGCAATACAGGATTTACGAGCCGCGCGTCCACGCTTCAGGCCGAATCAAATGAATGCGTTTTTCGTTGCGACTCATGTTCGGAACCCAACCAGCTCCCACCGTTACACCACTGGCGTGAAGTCGCTCCGGCTCGCCCTTTACATCAATGACCCCGCGCCCAGCCAGCGAAGCAACGTATCCCCTTCTGCGGAAGTGGAAAGTATGCAAAAAAAGTACCCACAGCCCGCACACCTGTTTTTCAAAGTGATCAGTCTATGGGTACCAGTGTATTTATTTATGTGTTTATTTTAGATCTTCAAATTTTAATTGATCTCTGACTTTCTTTGGTATCGCATATGGGTCTCTTTCGATAAGGGGTTGAGCATCTTTAAGTGCTGAAATTGGCAGCTTACCCTTATTAAAATCTTGCACAATTTGGGACATTCTTTGATATTCTGACCTACTAATTTTTGTTGGTGTAGAATCACTGTTAGCATATTGGGCATAGCCAACTGCTAATCCACCACCCATAACTAGAGCAGTTATAATAGTAGTAGTCAACATTACTCTCTTCAAAGTCTCCCTCCTTTCATCTAGTATTGTCTCTTCATAATATTGACGAATTTATTAAAAAAAGGTTTCGAATCAATTACCACATCACATTGTACTTACCTGTTTGGGGGTAGTTTTCATTCTTAACATTAAACCAATCTCTACTAATGCTTTAACATTGGTTTATTATTAAATCAAGTGCCAGTATGAAAAAACATTACAAATTTTCTCTTCAAAATAATATCTCCTTTTACTAATATTTTTCAGTATGTACTCTCTTAGTGTCCAAGTCCTCTAGGCAGTTAAACTGCCAAATTATTACCTTAATTAATGCCTAGAGATAGCACAAATGAAAAAACGATGACATCTAATAGACATCATCGTTTTTTATTCGCTCTAAATGAAGTTTAATTGATTATTAACTTATAACTCTTCCGTTTTATAATCTATTTTCTAATCGGTTTGCTATGTTCCAATTTGAGCAGTCTAATTTTATATTTATCATATAACTCGACTCTTGATATTATTCCAGTAGTGATACCGTTCCCAAATTTCACCTCCCTTATTGCATCAGGGAATATAGTGTTATTTTCCAAATCTTTAAAATAAGAATTGATGTAGTGTTCGCTATCCATAATTGGGAATTTTATATTTATATCACCATATTTTAACAATATGACTTCTTTATTCCCACTAGCTAAACTTTGTTTCCACTTTATATACTTACCAGTCCCTTCACTTAAACCAATTCCATTATATTTGACAATAATTGTATCCTCTACATTTATGATCTTACCATTGATTTCATACTCCAAGTAAAAAGGAAACTCTCCATAAGTATACTTAGGTTTAGGAGGATTTTCTTCAAATAAAAGTCCGACATAAATCAACAGCCATGGACCTGTTATTATAGCAAATACAACCACAATGAGTATTATAGGAATTAATAAAAGTTTGTTCAGTTATATCCCTCCTGCTGTATTAAGGCTTTAATTACTGATCCCATGGAATGATTGTTTATTCCATTTTTGATGATTCTAGCCCCACTATGCCACCATTTTGTGGGGTATTGATTTGGTAGATACACTGGGAGGAGTACCCATTGTACCAGCCAAAATATCACCTTTAACAGCATACCATAGTTGCGGTATATTCATGCCATTTTTTCTTGTTGTCAACTTCATAAAGCAAATCATATACAGGTACATTAGGTGTTGCCGAGTTAGTAAAGCATTAGTATTTGTAGCTAAAGCATTTGCAGTAGCTTCTGCACCTCCTTTAGAATGCCCGATAATAGTAACCTCATAACCTGTTTTATTATTTACAAAAGAAACAGCATATTTAATTGAATCAACCATATCGGTAGACATACCCATTGGTTGTTGAAGATTATTTATCCAATCGCCACCAGTCGTTGTTCCTTTGTTAACTAATGCATATTCTAGCAATCCATTAGAGGTATTTCTAGAATAAATTCCTATTTTCAATCCTTCTTTATTAGTGTAAATATCACTCAATTTCCACCCTCCACCAAGAGTAACGTTTCTTGAGTTATCGAGAGTTGCAGTATATATATCACGTGCCATATTAGCAGCTTGTAGTGGAGTAGGAATATTCCCACTAGGATCAATATACCTTAACGGATTATTATGCACATACGTATAGAGATTCTGACTCAACGGGTTGCTAATCTCCCCCTCATACGTATCCTCATTAATAAATCATTTCATACTAAGATCATACCGACGAGCTCGTAAATATTGCAAGCTTGTTTCTCCATCCCAATATTCTCCTGAATAATGGAAAGAAGCTGTTTCTTGCATCTCTAGGTTATTACCGAATAAAAACTAACCTTTTCTTCATAAAACTCTGGACACAGATGCGCTTCGGCAAGTTCTTCCGACTAATGCTCGAGCAAGGCACCAACCTTGCCCCTTCTAAGTACGAAGCTTGATACTGACTGTCGTGCATACAGAAGCGAATATCGATGCGACGATTGAGGTAGCTGAGAGGGCTATGGGTAAATTGTAATTTTAAGAAGAAAATAGCCGTTAGCTTCTATTTTCGAAAGAAGAAGCTAACGGCTATTTTTTCAACTAATTTTTTATCCCTAAAGACTTGATATTAAATGATAATTTTTTCTAAGGCATTAGCAATATTAGTCTTATCATCATTAATATTTATTAAGCACATATCATCATCGGATGCAGGTTCATACCCAAATCTAATACTTGGAATACTATACTTCTCCTTTAATTCCACCAGATAATTTAAAAGTTTCCTACAATGAGAATATGTTATACCTTTATCATCCACGAATACATTACTTTCTGGAAAATTAAATACTATATCACCCAATTTCTCATCAAACGAAAATACTATCACTATATTTTTCATAATTATTCCAAACTCTAAATATTTAATTACCATATTTCCTGTTCCTATTGGTGAAAGAACATCTATTATACTTTTTACTTGATGGAACTCTATATTTTGACCTGAGTTACTATCGTAGAAATGTGATGATTTTATGTTTAAGTCAGATAAACTAAGTTCCTCAAGAACAAACTTATTTAATTCTTCCTTTTTGAAATTAGTTAGTATTACTTCTAAATTCTCCATTTTCCCCACCGTTTCTTATTTATCAATAAATCCTTTAAATGTTCCATCGAGATTTAATCTTACTCCGCGTCCATCTTGTAGAGACTTTTCAAGAAACTGTATCCCGTTGGGATTCGTGACTTTGGTGAATCCACCTGGAGAATTTATAATCTCATTTAAGTGATTTAGAGCAGCTTGATTTATTTGGTCTGGACCGCCCTTAATCCTCCCCCAAATTTGAGGATTTCTACCCGCATGCTTCTGTAAAGCATGTCCAACAACTGTTTCTCCACCTTTTTTAGCGGATGTAGCTGAACTAATAAGTGTCTTTGTGTTTATATTAACAAAATTATTCTTAGGTACACCTGGAGGTCCTACCATAGACAGCATCGCAATCCAAGATTCCACAGGATCTTTAGATGATAATATGGTTTTAACAGATGACACACCTGATATATTCTCCATGAATGACTGCATACTTTGTAAATTCTTTTGATCTTGGAGTTTTGCCGCCTGTTGTGCAGCAATTCTTTTATTAATTTCCGCCTGAATATCCCAGTAATTGAAATTCCCCACGGGTTTATCTAAATAATAAGAATATCCAAAATCCCCTATAAATCCAGTGGCCTTCCCATTTTCTAAAATTAAAGCATACTTAAAGTTTGAATCGCTTCCTAAATATTTTGAACTGGATGAGTTGCATGTACCTGCATGTGCCCATTTCCCATCGGCAGATACACAATAATTTCCTGTAGGATCAACATAAATCAATGGGTTATTATGAACATAGGTATATAGGTTCTGACTTAATGGATTCCCCAGTTCCCCTTCATACGTATCCTCATTAATAAACCATCCTAAACTTTTTAGTTCTAAAACTGTATACTGACCTCTAACGGTTGCATGAGACGCTAATCCGCCTAAAAAACCGTATTATAAATTCTAACGGTTCCAGGAGAGCTTAATTGCCTAAAATCAAGCAAAATAAGCTAAATATTCGTAAATAGCGTTGATGGCAACCGTTAAAATTTTAAAACGGCTATTTTTCGTAAAATAGCGCTTCTCACATCCGTTACAGTTCGTTTCATCATTTCCCACCCTGTGCAATAAACAAAAGGTCTACCTAAGATAAATATACTTAGATAGACCAATCTCACGTTACTCCATCGCTTTATGTTTCGCCGTTACTCCCTCGCTTCATGTTTCGCCCAATGTATTACCTACATACGCCTACGCAACCCGAACCTTCACCACTGCTTTCTTAACTTGTGCTGGCTGATCAACAGAAAGACAAGGCATATGTGCATCACCCGGATAAAATACGGCAAAGCTCCCTTGTTCAACTTTCAGGAAGTTTCCGTCTCCTTCTAGAACAACGTAATCTTTCTCGTCCAAATGATCTTCTGTCAGCTTCAAATTTTCGATGTGAGCAACGCCCATAAGCTCTGAACCTTCAACCATATATTGAATATCGGTGTAGGTACGATGGGCTTCCCAAAACCCTTCATCTAATGAGCGCGTATCGTACGTTTGGATAAGCAGGAAAATATCTTCTCCTTTAATTTCATATTTTCCGGGTGCCATGTCAGCGATCGGATGGGTTTGCAAATATTGAAGAGCATAATCGATGTTGGGATGCAATCCTTTATACAAGCCTGCGTTTTTCAGTTGATCCATGATCATTGGCAAAATCTCCTCTTATGCTATAATTTCTATTTCCCAGTATACGATATTTACTCGATTCCAAGTATAGGTGACATAAATACGATTGCCGTCTGCAAGGATGGCGGGATAAGAAAACTCGCCGTCTTCGTCCTCCAATACGAAATCTGAATCCCAAGTTACCCCATTATCTTTGGAAACACACAGCACAAGCGGCGATCGTTTCCCCCAATTGATTTCCACCGGGTTATACGCCAATACTAGCATGCCATTGCAAAGCTTGACCAGATCTATGCCGCTATTATTATTCGGAAGCGCCGTTGGGTAGGGTTCACACCAAGTGGCTCCGTAATCGGAAGAGTCACTTCGATAGATTTTACCCTCACTGCTTCTTAGCAGCATATGAACAATGCCAGGCTGTGACTCCCATAATGTCGGCTGAATAACGCCGCGCCCTGCAAAGGATTGCTCGGATACCTGTATCTCAACATCAGGCGCTTGAGGGGTGTACGCAATATTGGCAAGCATGATCTCGCCGCTTCGTACCCACTCTTTTCCTTCATCTGACGATTTATCCACGAATGCCTTCCATATAACTTCTTCGGTAGAGGCAGGCGCAAGCCAGCTTCCATCAGATAACACGATCATTTTGTTGCGGACAGGCCCTCTTCCGCCGCGATCACCCTGCACCAGCTCTTGAGGCTGCGACCAATTCCGGCCATCGCCGGACGTTTTAATTATGGTTGACCAGCTCTTAATCCATCGCCCGATTTTATAAAATAACAACAGCTCTCCGTCAGCTTTACGAAATAGAACTGGATTCCAATGTGGCGTATCAGCCTGATCAGCAATTAACATAGGGGCACTCCAATGACCGGTGCTGCTTCTAATGGAACCCCAAATCGCTACATCATCCGCACCTTCTGCTGATCCGCCAAACCAGACCGCCAATACCTCGTCATTGGGAAGCAATACAAGATGGGACGCATGACAGCTGACGAACGGTCGTTGATCCGGTATCACCAATTGTTTAGCTAATTTTTTATACATAACAATCCCTCCAATTGTGGGCGACTATTGAAGCAATAAGAAAGAGGGAACGGG
>NZ_JBOZWO010000061.1:0-21504 GCF_050864975.1 Paenibacillus sp. GXUN7292
ACTACCGCCCCGCTTTTCCTTTTCCGTGCTACCATTAGAAATTTTCTGGTATAACAAAATGTTTGCAGGAGTAAATAATTTGTATGAGTAAATAATCAGAATGCTGAAATCAATCATGCAACAATGTTATAATTGTAGGAAATAATAACCGCATAGTTTACAGCTGAATTAGCAGCCTGGCAGAATAGGCGGTATATGCTGCAGATTGCAAAATATATGAAAGTATAAGGCTATTACCATATATCCGTTCTTATATTTTCACCGGTAAATGCGCTCGCCCAAAGGACAGCAAAGCTGTTTATCCTTGGCCAGCGGGATTACACTTGCCATAAGTAAGCATAGTGTACAGGTATGTGTATAGATAGTTTGCGTGCATAGTGTGCAGGCACATTGTTGAGGTAAGTGTACAGGTATATGTATAGGCATAGTATTCGTGCATAGTGTACAAACACATTGTTGAGGTAAGTGTACAGGTATGTGTAAGGCATAGTATTCGTGCATAGTGTACAAACACATTGTTGAGGTAAGTGAACAGGTATGTGTAAAGGCATAGTGTGCGTGCATAGTGAACAGGCACATTGTTGAGGTATAGTGTACAGGTATGTGTAAGGCATAGTATTAGTGCATAGTGTACAGGCACATTGTTGAGGTAAGTGTACAGGTATATGTATAGGCATAGTATTCATAGTGTACAGGTATATGTATAGGCATAGTATTCGTGCATAGTGTGCAAACACATTGTTGAGGTAAAGTGTACAGGTATGTGTAAGGCATAGTGTGCGTGCATAGTGAACAAACACATTGTTGAGGTATAGTGTACAGGTATGTGTAAGGCATAGTGTACAGGTATGTGTATAGATAGTGTGCAGGCATACAGGTATAAACAATATCGTTTTTCATGAAGGAGAGAATGATGATGACCGTATCGGGACAGCAAATGAATTTAGAGCAGCAGTTGGACAAATATGCAGAGTTAATCGTACGCACAGGCGTTAATGTGCAGTCTGGCCAAGATGTGTTTATTACGGCGACTATTGAATCGGCGGGGCTTGTGCGCCGAGTTGCGAAGCAAGCATATGCTGCCGGTGCAAGCAACGTGCACGTGGATTGGAGCGATGACGAATTATCGCGTCTGAAATATGAAAAGGCGGCTGATGAGGTGTTTGCCAGCTTTCCAGCTTGGGAAACAGCCAAGCGCGGCGATTTTGTTGAGCGCGGAGCCGTTTTTATTTCGATCGTGTCCTCCAGTCCTGATCTCCTGAAGGGCATTGATCCAAACCGCATTGCCAGCTATCAAAAATCGGCAGGCCAAGGGTTGCAGCAGTTCCGCAGAGCGATACAAGCGGATAAGGTGAGCTGGACAGTCGTTGCCGCTGCAGGCAAGGAATGGGCGCAGAAGGTTTTTCCCGAAGCGAGCAGCGAGCTGGCAATCCAGCAGCTTTGGCAAGCGATATTCGATGCTGTGCGCCTTCATGAGGCGGACCCGGTAGCCGCTTGGGTGAAGCACAACGAAACGCTTCATGAAAAGGCAGAAAAGCTGAACCAGCTGAAGCTGCACAAGCTTCATTACAAAGCGCCGGGCACGGACTTGACCGTGGAGCTGCACGAGAAGCATTTGTGGGTCGCTGCAGGAAGTACGAATGAAAAAAATGTTTCCTTCATGGCCAATATGCCAACGGAAGAAGTATTCACGGTTCCCTACAAAGACGGCGTCAATGGTTTTGTATCCAGCACGAAGCCGCTTAGTTATGGCGGAAATATTATAGACGGCTTTAAGATCACGTTTGAAAAAGGGCGTATTGTGGGCTATGAAGCAGAGGAAGGGCAACAGTTTTTGCAAAAGCTGGTCGAGATCGATGAAGGCTCCCATTACCTTGGCGAAGTAGCGCTGGTTCCGCATCATTCGCCTATTTCGGAGTCCGATATTTTGTTCTACAATACCCTTTTCGATGAAAATGCGTCCAATCATCTTGCCATTGGAAGCGGCTATGCCTTTAATATTGAAGGCGGAAAAACCATGTCGCCAGAGGAGCTCGCGGCGCATGGCGTGAATGCGAGCATTACTCACAATGACTTTATGATCGGCTCGGCAGCCATGGATATTGACGGGATTACGCATGACGGCACAATTGTACCGATATTCCGACAAGGTAATTGGGCAATCTAATGAGTATGGCTGTCAATTTGTAATGAATTGACAGCCATACTATTGTTTATATGACAAATGTCATGCTTATACACTGACAGGTATGACTATGCGCTTTCCTTCAAACTTCTTACAATTAAAGTAGTAAGAAGTGCCTGACTTTAAGGCCCCGAATTGGAGGAACAGCATGTCTGAGCTAAAACAAGCGCAATTGAAAAAAACGATGTCTCCATACGAGGCAACCAGTGTAAAAACAAGTGTTATTCAGCTGGTTAATACGATTTTACCTTTAGTTGGCCTTTGGCTGCTTGCCTATTACAGTTTATCGGTTTCCTATTTCCTTACTTTTGCTTTTAGTATTGCTGCGGCATTCTTCTTAGTGCGCACATTTATTATTTTTCATGATTGCTGTCACGGATCGTTTTTCAAAAATCGCAAAGCGAATGATTTTTTTGGGATGCTGACGGGAGTGCTCACGCTAGTGCCTTACATGCAATGGAAAAATGCTCACGGCATTCATCATGCGACAAGCAGTAATTTGGATAAGCGGGGAGTCGGCGATCTTTGGATATTGACGGTCGATGAGTTCGCAGCTGCATCAAGATGGCGCAGATTTGCATACCGTGCCTATCGTAATCCGTTAGTGATGTTCGGGCTGGGTCCTATCTTTGTTTTTGTGCTGCAATACCGCTTTAATCGCTCAGGCGCCCGCCGCAAGGAAAAAATCAACACGTACGTTATGAATGCGCTAATTGTAAGCTTCTACACGCTGCTCGGTCTTGTTATCGGCTGGAAGGCACTGCTGCTTGTTCACTTTCCGATCATGTATTTGGCCGGCATGCTTGGCATATGGCTGTTTTATGTACAGCATCAATTTGAAGAATCATACTTCGAGCATGATGAGGAATGGAGCTATGTGCTTGCTGCTGTGGAAGGAAGCTCTTATTACAAGCTGCCAAAGCTGCTGCAATGGCTGTCGGGCAATATCGGCTTTCATCATGTGCACCATCTTAGCCCTAAAATTCCGAATTATTTGCTGGAGAAGGCTCATAACGAAACACCGCCGCTGCATAAAGCGACGACGATTACCATTAAAGAAAGTCTGCAATCGCTTCGCTTCAAGCTTTGGGATGAGCAGAACAGAAAGTTTGTCAGCTTCAAAATGGTAAAGCATCGTATCTCTAAAAAGCTGGCCACTAAAACTTCCAAGCAGGGAACGCTGAAGGCGAGCTGAATATAGAGAGCTGAGTCAAGAACTGAATCTAGAACTGAATCTAGAACTGAATCAAGAACTGAATCTAGAACTGAATTATGAGCTGAATGGAGAACCGACACATTGGCACTCGTTAGCCATATCTAATGCATGTTATCGGCAGTTTACAGAGCTGCAAATTAGAAGGAGGCTTTCATTGAACAAGTGGTATCAAATTTTTCATAAAAGTACAGTGCTAAGCCCCTATGTCTGGCTAGTGTTCTGTATATTGCCGTTTTATTTTATATTTCAATCCTCATCCACGGGTGCCGTAGCTTCCGGGATTGTAATGATCGTTTTGTTTTTTGTATGCTACCGGCTGTCCTTTTTGTCAAAAGGATGGCTTGTCTATTTTTGGACAAGTGTGCAAATTATTATTTCGATCACAATGACTGTACTATTCAGTTACGTGTATTTTTCAATTTTTCTAGCCTTTTTTATTGGAAATGTTCAAAATCGGGCTGGATTTATAACCTTATATACGATCCATCTGATTACGACCTTTATCGCAGTCAATTATGGTCTGGTGACGATGAAGACGCTGTTTTTCACACAATTCCCTTTTATATTAATCAGTTTGATCGTCGTTATTCTTCTCCCTTTCAATACGTATAACCAAAAAAAGCAGGATGTGCTGGAGGGTCAGCTGGAGGACGCCAACAAGCGGATTGCCGAGCTGGTCAAGCTGGATGAGCGGCAGCGGATTGCGCGTGATCTTCACGATACGCTTGGCCAAAAGCTTTCGCTTATAGGGCTGAAGAGTGATCTTGCGGCAAGGCTGGTAGCGAGGGAGCCTGAGCGGGCCAAGACGGAAATATTGGATGTCCAGCAAACAGCGAGAACTGCGCTGAAGGAAGTGCGGGAGCTAGTGACGCAAATGCGCGGAACGCGGCTCGAGGATGAGATGTTTCGCATTCAGCAAATCTTGCATGCGGCCGATATCAAGCTGGAGATTGAAGGTGATCCGCTGCAGGTATCGACGACTTTGCTTACCGAAAATGTGCTGAGCATGTGCTTGAAGGAAGCTGTTACAAATATTGTAAAGCACAGCAACGCGACGCTTTGCAAAATCAGCTTCCAAACGACGCCGATGGAGTTTGTCATGACGATAGAGGATGATGGCGTAGGCTTTCCCGCTAACAAAAGCGGAAGACCGGGCAATGGATTAAGAGGGATGCGGGAAAGGCTTGAATTCGTAAACGGCAACCTGGAAATAGTATCAAACGACGGCATTACGCTTAAAATGTCTGTTCCCAATGCAGTGAGACAACCGATGAAGGAGCTGAGCGAATGATTACAATTGTAATAGCGGAGGATCAGCGCATGCTGCTGGGCGCACTTTCATCGCTGCTTGATCTGGAGGACGATATGTGCGTAGTAGGACGTGCCAGCAACGGAGCTGATGCGCTGCAGCTGGTAGAGCAGCACAAGCCTGACATCTGTATTATGGATATTGAAATGCCTGTTAAAAGCGGGCTGGAGGCGGCGGAGGAGCTAAAGGATACCGAATGCAAGGTCATTATCCTTACTACCTTTGCCAGAGCAGGTTATTTTGAACGAGCGCTCAAGGCGGGCGTCAGCGGCTATTTGCTGAAGGACAGCCCCAGCGAGGAGCTGGCTAGTTCGATTCGCAGCGTTATGGCAGGCAAACGCATTTATGCCAATGAGCTTATTGATGAGGCCTATGGTCCCAGCAATTCGAATCCGTTGACAGAGCGGGAGAAAGAGGTGCTGGGCCTTGTTGCAGACGGGAAAAATACGAAGGAAATTGCCAGTGAGCTGTTTATAACGACAGGAACGGTACGCAACTATATATCTGTCATATTGGATAAGCTTGGCGTCAGCAACAGGATTGAGGCGATCACGAGATTCAAGGAAAAGGGCTGGTTCAAATAGGTATAAAAGAGGATGACTGCACGCATTCATTAACAAATAATGGAATGCACTGCAGTCTATTTTTTTAAAATTGCAACCTTATGGCTAGTCTTGTCGTATAATATATGGTACATATTGGATGAAAAAGAGGATAGGGGGAGAAGAGTTGCAAGTGAAAAGTTGGTTTAAAAAGCTGGTTGCAGGAGGACTGCTCGCAACGATGCTTGCGGGATGCAGCTTAGGCGGGGGATCAGCGCCGAAACCGGTAGAAGGTTCGTTGAAGGTTGTATATTATGATGAGGGCAGCTTCTTTCAGGACTTCGGCATGCTGTTCGCCGCTTTGAACGAAAAGATTGATATTCAAGTTGTTACGACACAAAACCTTTACCGCAATCGGGGTGATGATCCTGAGTTTGATTATGAGAAAGCATATCAAGAATTTCTAGAAGCTGAAAAGCCGGATCTTATTATGGTGGATACATCACAATATGAGAAAATGGCCTCAGAAGGCAAGCTTCATGATTTGGAAGCTTTTATGGCACAGGAAAAGTTCGATACTGAGGGCATGATACCTGGCATCGTAGAGCATATGAAGGAGCTTGGCGGCGGCAAAACGTACGGCTTCCCAACGACGTTCAGCAGCCAGGTGCTGTACTATAACAAATCTCTTTTTGACAAATATAATGTCGATTATCCGACAGATCAAATGACGTGGTCTGAGGTTATATCGCTGGCCAAGCGTTTTCCTACCGACGGCAGCGATCAAGACCGTATATACGGCCTCAAGATGGGCTGGAGCGATCAGTTTAGCCAGGTTGTCAGTATGCTTGCAGAATCAGAGGGCTTGAACTATGTGAATGCTGCTGAGAAGACGATGACGATCAATACGCCAGGCTGGAAAACAGTTGTAGAGACTGCGCTTGATGCTGTCAATTCCAAAGCGTTATATGTTGAGAACAATAATTTTTCGGGATCGCAAACCTATGAGGATTATTTGATGCGCAACCCGTTTATTTCAAACCGCTTGGCGATGACGGTTGACGCCAGTTACTTCATGGACGAAATAAAGCGGGCCAAGGAATATTTCAACGAAGAAGGAAAAACAGTTGAGGATTGGGATCTAGTCACGATGCCGGTCAGCGTGCAAAATCCAGATCAAAGCTCTTCCACCTGGTACAGTAACATATTTGCAATATCGGCACAATCCACGAACAAAGAGCTTGCCTGGAAGTTTATCTCGTATATCGCAAGTGAGGATTATGCGCGAGTAAAGGCCAAAACAGGCTTTAACGGCGGTTTCCCGGTCCGCACCAAATATATTAAAGACGAAGCGGGACGCAACTTTGAAGCATTCTATAAGCTTCGTCCGGCGTCACGGAATATGTATGAAGGTATGGACAAGCTTCCTCGGCAGTTCGGCTTCTCCTTTAATTCGCTGATGGAGGAGGAGTTCCAAGCGATTAAAGAGGATAAGAAGACGATTGACGAAGCGCTAGGCATCCTGCAGACAAAAGGCGAGGAGCTGCTGCTTCAGGAGCCGATGTCAGATGAGGAAATTCAAAAAATGATCGAAGAGAAATACGGCAATGCGAGTGGCGGCGGCGTAATAGTAGAACAAGCTGTAAGTGAATAAGTAAATCTGTAACCGAAAACTCCAGAATGGAACGGGGCATCCCTTATGTCATGGATGAATGACGATAGGATGCCTCTTTTTAATGCTGATGCTGCAATATTGCCTGTAGAGATGATTGTAATTTTTCAAAATGGCGTGTAATCCGCTTTTTTATAAAGGAATAACTGTATTTCTATTGATTTTATAGGAATGATCATCTAATAATAGAGAGGAAATGATGGCAATAGATTGAAATAAAAGAAATTATCGTATGTCAACTAGACAGGTTGAGGTGGGCCGATGAGAAATAAGAAGGCCATTGTACAGGTAATGGCAATAGTTATACTAACCGTAATCACTTCGCTTATTTCAGGAACTGCTTCGGCTCAGCTTATACAGGCTGCCGAGCAACAGCCCACAATAATTGAGCAATGGCAAACTCGTTTATTTTACTCGAATAAAAGTTTTATAAAAACTGTTAACATAGAGCAGCTTCTTGCTGGCTTGGAAAATGGCTACTTGCAATCCGATACAGAGGAAAAACGCCCCAAGCGGCTGAAGCAAAGCAGCGTTGCCTGGATCAAGTTTCAATTGCCGCAGCATCTAGACTATGAACGCCCGGCATTATACATAGACAAATTGTACGGTCAAAATATGCTGCTTGTTCTGGATCACCAAATTATGATCCAGTCTGAGCGTAATTATCCCTATATCAATAACCCGGTGCTGCTGCCTCTTACGAGTGAGGACAGCAATAAAAATGTATTTATTTTGCTGGAGACAGAAGCAAGCCGCATCGGCTTGCACAGCAGTCCAAGGATTGACAATATCGATAATCTTGAACATATGTACACGAGGCATGGCATCATGGACATTGTATCAGGCGCGACTTGTGTAATAATAGGTCTGCTTATATTGCTAGGTTCATTTATAATAGTAAGATCGAAGCTGCGCTGCTTCTACTGGCTGGGCTCAATTTTGCTGCTCAGCGGCACGCTGATCATTACGTCTTCTAACTATGTTTATTTTGTATATCCGGGTGCAGGCATCGCAGCCTATTATTTGGCGGAAGTATCCGCCTTGCTGTTACCTCTGTTTCTTTTTTACTTATTGGAGAGCTTATTTGGGAAAGGGCAGCACCAGTTGATAGCCAGAACCAAAAAAGTACAGCTTGCAATCGCATTAATTGGTTGCATCTGGCTATTCAGCAGCTTTTTTAACGCTGAAATTCTAGGCATGTACCGGCAAATCAGTATTATATTGCTTGGGCTCTCTGCGCTTGCGAGCATTTTGTTTTTAATTGTTTTTCTCATACATGCGCTGAATGAAAAAAATAAAGAGGCGCTAATTTTTATTGCAGGCTTTGCTCTGTTCGGCATTTGCATTGCTGTGGATCAGCTGCGCTTTTTGGGGCGGGAAGGAGATTACAGCCTATACTTGTGGAAGTGGGGCTTGCTGGCTCTGCTGGCAACGTTCATCCTGCTGCATATTCGATTTTTTCTTAGAAAATATGAGCAGCTGCTGTTGTACTCTGAGCAGCTCGAATCGTTGAACAATGAGCTTCAGCGTTCGGAAAAGCTGGAAATGATAAATCAAATCGCCGCTTCGGTCGCACATGAAATCCGCAATCCGATTCAAGTGACAAGGGGCTTCCTGCAGCTGCTTTCGAGCAATTCTTTAACGACCAAGGAAGTCGGTTATGTAAAGCTTGCTATTAGCGAACTGGACCGCGCAACTGAAATTATTACTGATTTTTTAAATTTTGCAAAGCCGCAATATGAAAAAAATACAATATTGAAGCTGAACGATGAGCTGGATCAAATAAAAGCGATTATTTTTCCGCTTGCGGTCGTTCACGGTCATCAAATTGAGATGAGATTGGAGCCGGAGCTTTATGTGCGCGGCTCATCATCCGATTTTAAACAAGCGCTTATAAATATTATTAAAAATAGCATTGAGGCGATTAAGGCCGAAGGCTTGATTACGATTCAGGCTTATAAACGGATAGAAAAAAATAAAATAATGATTATTATAGAAGATAACGGTGAAGGAATGAAGGAGGCAGATTTGAAGCGGCTCGGCGAGCCCTTTTACTCCCAAAAAACGAAAGGGACGGGCATTGGGCTAAGCGTAACGTTCCGAATTATTCAAGCGATGCAGGGGGAAATGCTTTTCTACAGCCAAATCGGACAGGGCACGAAGGTTAAAATTATTCTGCCGATTGCCTATGAGGATGCGGCCAGCATCAATTAGGAGCTTCAAGAGCTAACTAATATTACCGAATAAATTATGTGGTCAAGCATATGAATTAATATTGAGTTAAAAATAGAAATCCAGTAAAATGGATTATGATTCGTGCTAACTTGACTGAAAACAATTGATAGACGAAAAGCAGCTAGACTAAAGTCTAGTGAGCGTTATTACCTTAGCAGGTTAAGAATTTGTTTCTCCTGCCTTATAGTTAATACGTACAAGTTTGTTCAAATATAAGAATTTATAAGTTTTGCACACGAATCAATTTCATATTTTGCATTTTGAAATTAAAATTGATTCCTTCCTGTTCTTATATTTCTGTCGGTAAACGCGCTCGTCCAAAGGACGGCGGAAGCCGTTTATCCTTGTTTAATGTGGAGGTAGTGAGCATGAGCACTGATATTTATGTACTTTTAACAGATACGGGTACAGTTCTGACTAAGATTATAAGAAGCTTTACGCGCGACCCTCTTAACCATGCCTCCATTTCATTTGACATTGATCTGAATGAAGTGTACAGCTTTGGACGTAAAAACCCTAGCAATCCTTTTTTTGCAGGCTTTGTAAAGGAAGACGTACGAGGTGAATTTTTTGAAGATTCGATGTGCGCATTGTATCGTTGTCGCTTAAGTGAAACCGAATATAATAATATACGAAGTCAAGTTATGCACTTTATTCAGCACCAGGAGCGGTATAAATATAATTTGATAGGCATGCTAGGAGTTTTGTTTAATTTTGAAATGAAACGGGAACATTCCTATTTTTGTTCGCAATTTGTAGCTACTGTATTTGAACGCAGCGGCATTAATCTAGTTGATAAATCACCGCTGCTCGTAAAACCCGGCGATCTGCAGAATACACCGCGCCTGGAGCTGGTTTATCAAGGCAAGCTGCATTCCTATGCTGCTTGCAACGATATCAAATCTGCCAATAAATCTTTTCAAACAGCATAATCAAACAAACCGGTTCAAAATGCTTCGTTGCCAATTATTGCAACGGAGTATTTTTATATGCGGATGCAGATAAGCTATGGATTTCGACAGCGATTCGCGCAGGCAGCAGGCAGATTGCCATATGGAGAACGGGAGAGCTTGATCAATTATCACTAGACTATTTGCGCCAATTATGAGAATCTATTGCTGGAGGGATTGCTCATGAAGGGACAAGGCATGCTTATAGCCGCATTTGCTTTTGCATTGTTAATTGCCATATTTGCAGTTATTAATGTTGAAGCTGTGCAAGTGAATTTTTTATTTGCCAAAACGACTACGCCTCTTATACTTGTTATTTTGGCATCAACGCTGCTTGGCGGATTGACAGTAGGCTCGTTCGGCTTGCTTCGTGAATTGAAATTGCAGCGCAAAGTGAAGCAGCTGGAGAAGCAGCTTGCTGGTATAAACACTCCTGTGGATGCGGATTCGTATTCGAAGCCTGCAGAGCTCGATGAGGAGCAAGCAGACGACAGACATAGCGCGTTAGACGACGAAGAGGTTATTGAATCAGATGCTGACAATGGCAGCTTGCCAAATCAAGAACCAGCCAAATAGCTCAGCTTATAGCCAATATACCTCTTTTAGCTCGACCGATTCTGTAGTAAAATAACAACTATATGGAAAGCTGAAATGAGGTGATTTCATGTCTGAGCAATTGAACGAAGCTGGCGCAGAGCAGCAGTCTTCAAAGGCGCTTTCTCAGGCGGAGCGTGCCAAGCAGCTGCTGGCGCAGAAGAAACAAGGGAAATCAGGTATTCCGGGACAGAAGCATATGTCAACCGGAACAAAGGAACTGAAGAGCCAGAATACGAAGAAGGTTAATAATCAACGTAAAAAAATGGGAGTATAATGCTAGAAGCGCCGGCTCGTTGCAGCAGGGCGTTTCTTTTTTTAAATATCCTTGAGCGGATGGACGAAATTTACAGCCTATTTTTACGCATGAATTGACGCTTGTTCCCACATAATGAATGTATATGTTGGAACAGAATAGATCATGGAGGGCGCAGCATGACAGCAAAAGAAAACAATAAGCTTCATGTCTATTTGCTAGCCGGCGTAAAAACGTCAACTAGCATTTTTACAGAATGCATGGATAAGCTGAGCGACAGGCTGAGCGGAGATGGAGTAGAAGCAACCATTGAGGTGCTGCTGCCTTATGGTGATATGAGCCGCAATCTTGTTCATCAATTAATAGAGGTGCGCAGTGATTTATCCAATGGTCGGCTTGCCAGGCGTATTGGCGGCAAATATGCTTTTTCAAAAATAAAATCTTCTTTGCCGGAAGGAAGAAGAATGCTGCTGATTGGGCATAGCGGCGGGGGGGCAGCTGCCTACCAAGCAGCGCGAATGCTGGAGGTGGAGCGCGAGCAAACCGATTTTCGCATCGTGCAAATCGGCTCGCCGCGCATTCCAATCCTGCCAAAGCTGCAGCAGAAGGTCAGTTATTTCCATGCGGTTGATCAGTCGGGCAAAGGAATTGATCCTATATGCAGGCTTGGCAGCTGGGGCGGCTGGAACAAAGCGGCAAATCATATCATAAGATGGAATGCGAGAAAGTATTCGCCGGGGCATGTAGAAGGCGTGCCGACAATGGGCGGACATGCGGATTATTTCAGGCATGAACATCCCTTTATCGATCAGAACTCGGTTTGCAATCTGGATAAAATAATGGGACGTGTACATGAATGGTTGAAAGGCTGGCTTTGATTCTGTAGACTTATAAGATAATGATGTTGTTTTAAACAATGCAGGCATGGGGGAGGAGATTGCAGTGGCGAATACTCACAGCTTTTCATGGCGGGAGGAAATGGCTAATGCCATCACGCATGGCATAGGCGCGCTGCTTAGCATTGCAGCGTTAGTATTGCTTATTGTTTTTGCTGCTTGGAAAGGAACCGCCTGGCATATTGTCAGTTTTTCTATTTATGGCACCTCAATGCTGCTGCTGTATACAGCTTCTACGCTTGTACATAGTTTCCCGGCAGGAAAGGCCAAGCGAGTATTTGAGGCTCTTGACCATTCGTTTATCTATATTTTTATTGCAGGAACCTATACGCCAATCTTGTTTCATATCGTGAAAGGCGCTTTAGGCTGGACGCTCTTTGGCATTGTGTGGGGTGTGGCAATAGCCGGCGTCGTCTTTAAATCATTTTTCGCCTCCAAATATTTGTTTACCTCGACTATTATTTATATTGCAATGGGCTGGATCATTGTATTTGCCTGGAGGCCGCTGACTGAGCATTTGGCGCCTGGCGGGCTTAGTCTGCTAATTACCGGTGGCGTGCTATATACTGCAGGCACGGTATTTTATATGTGGAGAAGCTTTCCTTATCATCATGCTGTTTGGCATATGTTTGTTTTAGGAGGCTCTATCGTTCATTTCTTTGCCATTCTGTTTTATGTGCTGCCTCGATAGCCATTAAAAATTAAAGCTCATCGCCCGGAAGGTCAAGCGGACACCAGCCGGGAGGCTCGGAGCAGATCGCTTGAGTCAGCTCTTCATTATCTTTGGCCAGATCATTAAAGTAGCTGCTTAGTATATGATTGCCCGATACAGAGCCCATGCGGAAAGAGCGCATGACTTCGCCTTTTACGTGCAGGTAAAAATAATTTTTTTTCGTTTTAGGCGATTGGTATACTAGCGGAGGCAGATGAGGAACAATGTCGAACTCATTTTGGAAGCGCCAGTGGCTGGCTATCGTATAATTATAAAACTTTACAAATTCCGGATCGCCTACTCGGGGTGCGCCGAACGTATAGACGAAGGGCTCGAAAAAATAAGTGTTTTTAGCAATATCAAGTGCGGCAAGAGTAGCCAGCGCACCGCCCAGACTGTGCCCGGTAATAAATAAAGGGCGATCTGGCGGCGTTTGCAGCAGCAGCTCAATTACTTGATCGCGAGCAGACATATAGATGTCGGTAAACCCTTTATGGGTTTGACCGGCATTTTTTACGGGACGATATAACGTTTGCTGTGCGATAAAGTCAGATACCCAGTCCACCGCAGAGCTGGTGCCGCGGAAGGCTATAATTGTAGCTTGATCAGAAGTGATTACAAAGCCGAACGGCTCATAGCGATTATCGTAGGAACGGGCTGTAAATGAGCCGACAAGCGTATAGGATTTGGGGACTAGAAATAAGCCATCCGTTTTATTCTCGTATTGCATATAGGTCTGCCCGCATAAGGCGGCCAGGAATATAGCATTTTGCCAGTCAGGTCCTGCCGGATTGCTGCTGCCGCGTATTTCATCGGTTGGCTGCATTGAATACCCCTCCGCTTCTCGTGATGAAAACTATAGCATTATTGTATGAGTACCGGAAGAAATAATGACCTGTATATAGAAGCGTTTCTTCACGAGAGAAGGCGCGTTAACGCAAAAAAAAGGGCCTGCCGGTTAAGGCTTGCCCTTTTTTTTGCTGCGCAGAGGCGTTGCCTCTCCATGGTTTAGTGTATTGTTTAGTGAAGCGCGCTGCTTATGGAGCGGTTCAGCGTAACTTTTGCGTCCGTTGCGCAGTTTATCATTTTTTTTGCGGTGATGGGCTCTGCTTAACACTTCATCGCCCTTCTCTGCCGCCAAGGAAGGGGCGGAGCGCAGCTGGAGACGTCTTTTGTCCTCGGACTTAGATGACCCCTTGCGATGTCCGAGCCGTATGTATAACACCGTTGTAAGCACAATGACAAAGGCAATCAGGACGGCTATCCACCATACTTGCTCCTGTCCATTCATTTTGGCGGATATAAAGCCCCACAAAATCGTTGCAATCCCTGCCGGAATGAGCAGAATAGCTGCAGTAAGCAGCGATTTGAGCATATCATTGCCGTGGAAGCTGGACATCGCTTCATCCATGGAAATAAGCGTATCAATTTCTGAGGAATAGTGGTTCAGCAGCGTTTCCATACGCTCCAGCTTATGCTCCGTACGCTTGAAGCTGTCGGCCTGCGCGAGCTCATGAATGAATGTTTCTTTGGCAGCTCCAAAAAGCTCTCTTGCCGGTACGAAAAGCTGGCTCCAATGAACGAGGTCATATCTGCGTTCTATTATCGCTTCCAATTGATGAACAGGCTGGCGGAATCGGATGCTTGCTTCCAGCTCGGCGAGCTGCTTGCTGAACTGCTCAAGTCCGGTGTGGATGACGTCTATTAACGAGCCGAGCATGATCATAAAGGCTTCCGGCGCATTGCTGCACAGCTCGTATTTGGAAGTATGCGCTATCGATTGCAAGCGAAGCGGCAGTCTCATATCCTTATGCAGTGTAATAAGCTCATGCTTGCTCATCCAATAATGGAAGGGCTGTATATCATGGCGGTCATCGGATAATTGAACCATTAATGTCCCATATAATACGGGGCCCAGCTCGCTATGCTCCTGGACACGAAATTGGCTGTAGCTGCTTTCCTCGCATTGATCCAGCCATGCAGCGCATTTGGGCAGCTTGCGCTTGGCATCATATATGTTAGTGATTTCACTTTGCTCGCTGTCGGTATCTATCTGCTCGGTTGAAGCCGAGGGCTGCACTCTTGGTTGCTGCAATATTTGCCATTCCCAGCCCGCTGGATAATGAAGCATCCGATGAATCATTGGCTTTCCTCCTGCTATTCCGATATTTCCTAGTATTTGCTACTATTCATCATACCTTGAACAGCTTTGATGCACAACCAGTCCTTTAGGATGAAGCTTGTTATTATTTATCGATGCAAAGCGACAATTTGCGCCAAAGGATTGGCTTTACCCTGTATAAGATCGCGAATAAGCCCCGCTGCAAGCATACTGTAAACAGTTCCATTGCCACCATAGCCGAGGCTGTAAAATATATTAGGCTGCAGCGGATCGGAGCCGATGAAAGGAAGGCCGTCTCTTGATTCGCCAAAAATCGCATTCCATTCATACTTGACGGGCGCGTCGAACTCAGGAAAAAAGGATTGTATTTTTTGCAGCAGCTGGCTGTTTTTCTTAAGTCTGGATTGCTTGTTGTCCAGCGTGCGGCCAGCAGCCTCGTCAAGTCCGCCTGCAATAATATGCCCTTGCTCAGTAGTGCGCATATAGAAGTATGGTCTGGCGGTTTCCCATATTAATTGCCGTTCATGCCATTGCTCCAAATTGCTTTGCACATCGGTTACGATGACAAAGGTGCGGTTGAGATTGGCCTTAATGAGCTTGCTGCGCAGCTGCTCCGGCTCATAGCCGACAGCATATATAAGATGCTTGGCATCAATATGCCAGCCGCTGGATGTGTTAATGCGAAGGCTGCCATCTGAAAGCTTCTCGTAGCCAGTCATTTCTGTATGTTCGTATATTTTTACGCCTTTATCGGCAGCATACTCCGATAATGAAGTAACAAACAGATAGGGATCTATTTCGGCATCTCCTTCTGTTACAATAGCTGCCGGCCTGCGAAATGGGTATTGCTCGCTTATTTGATCGGCAGTCCATAGCTTTGCCTGCAAACCTGCGGCTTGCAGGGCGCTGCATTCCTGCTTGAGCTTAGGCACGTCCTGCTCTGTAGAAGCAATGTATAAGCTGCTTCTTCTTTGAAAGCCAGCCTGTTTATATAGTTTTTCGGCAATCTGTCCGATATCATCAATAGCTTGCCTGCAAGCACGATAAAACAGCTCCGCATTGTCCTTGCCTATATTATGGGAAAGCTCTGTCAGCATAATATCATTGCAGTATTGCAGCAAGCCGGTATTGGCTGAAGAGCTGCCGGAAGCTATTTCATCCTGTTCAAGCACAATAGCAGACACGCCGCTTTGTGCCAGCAGGGCTGCACAAATCATGCCCGACATGCCGCCTCCAATAATAACAGCATCGGCAGCGTCATTATGCTGCAGGCTGGCGAAGCTTTTGCCGGCCGTATAAAGGCTGGGCCAAAACATATTACCTACATATAGCTGTTTCATGAGAGTCCCTCCTGAAGCTATTATGTCCAGTGAGAGTGCCAAGTAATATTAATCGACACTCTGCAGCTCGTTGTGACTAATGATTGCTTTGCGATACGAGGTGGGGGATTTGCCAAATCTTTTACGAAATTGCTTGGAAAAATATAATGCGTCCTGTAGACCGACAGAAGCAGAGATTTGCTCAACGGTAAGATCGAGCCGTTCACGAAGCAGCAGCTTGGCTTTGTCCAGACGCATTTTGAGAAGAAAGGAAACGGGCGTAAGGCCGGTTTGTTTTTTGAAAACTCGGGATAAGTAGGCCCGATTATAACCAAGCGCCTCTGCCATATGTTCAATAGAAACCGGCTCAGTATATTGGGTAGATAAGTAATGAACAATTTGCTCTTGCAAATGCTGCTCTCCAGACGAGCGCGCTGCAACACTCATTTGCTGGCTTGCTTCATTAGCGCTTGCGTATACACTTAATAGAAGCTGCAGCAATCCGCTCGTTCGTAATGCAGAGGCGGAGTCGCCTTGACGAAGAGCAGCATAAAGCTGCCTGAAAAGGATTGCAGCCTTGCGCTTGTCCGCAAGCATTTGCACTGGACGCAGTTCGCTGAAACCGGCCAGCTGCAGCAGCGGCTTGGCATACTCTCCCTTGAATGCGACCCATCTATAGCGCCACGGCTCATCAGTATTAGCTTCGTAGGTTATAATTTGTTCAGGCTGTATGAGGAAGGTATGTCCTGCTTGCAGCTCAAAGATTTTGTCATAAAGGGTGAAGGTTCCTTTACCGGAAAGCACAATATGCATCAAATAGAAATCATATAGCTTAGGCCCGAGGCGATGCGCAGGCTTCGTCTGGCTTTCGCCGGAAAACAGCACCTGCAGGGGCTGGCTTTGTGCAGACGCAGACTCGGATTGAGAAGCAACTGTATAAGTATATTGCATACACGAACACCTGCCTTTTGTTGAATAAAAATGCCCTTTCTTTATCATACCACGCTATTCCAGTGCTAAAACAGTCACATAAATCCATATGAGGGGCATTTCAAGCCATTACGTTCTGCATCCGCTTGAATTATACTAAGGCTAGAACAAAGAGTGCCGTTTAAAATAATGAGATAAAGGAATGTGATGATCACAATGGCAAATATTCAAGAGCTGATAGAGCAATTTGAATCCAGATATGGAGCTTCACAAGCAGAAGTCGCAGTGTTCCATGCCCCCGGTCGCGTCAACTTGATTGGCGAGCATACGGATTATAACGGCGGATATGTATTTCCGGCGGCACTGACATTTGGCACAACACTGCTTATTCGCAAGCGGGAAGATAACCAACTAGGTCTTGCTTCGACTAATTTTCCAGCAGGCAAGCATATATCGATTGAACAGGTTTCTTATGATGAAGCCGATGACTGGATGAACTATCCGAAAGGAATCGTGAATGAGCTGCATCAGCGCGGCGTAGTGTTCAGCTCCGGTTATGACCTGCTGTATCATGGCGAAATCCCGAATGGCTCGGGCTTGTCTTCCTCGGCCTCGATTGAGGTCGTAACCGCATTTGCCTTGCTGTCTATGGAGGGACAGGAGACGAACACTGTAGATATCGCCCTGCTGTCGCAGAAATCTGAAAATGAATTCAATGGCGTAAAATGCGGTATTATGGACCAGTTTGCAGTCGCCAATGGCAAGAAGGATCATGCGATTCTGCTAATGTGCGACACGCTCGAATACGAGCTTGTCCCTTTTCAATCAGGCAGCTATAAGCTCGTGATTGGCAATACGAACAAGCGCCGCGGGCTCGTTGATTCCAAATACAATGAGCGCCGCAGCCAGTGTGAGCAGGCGGTTGCTGAGCTGCGCGCCGCTTACCCGGAGCTTACCTTGCTCGGCCAGCTTACGGCGGAGCAGTTCCATGAGGCGAAGCATTTGATCCAGGATGACATCGTGCGCAGCCGCGCAGAGCATGTCGTGGAGGAAATCGCCCGGGTGCTGCAATCTAATGAAGCGCTGCGCAGCAATGATTTGCACAAGTTTGGCGAGTTGATGAATGCCTCGCATGATTCACTTCGGAATTTATATGAAGTAACTGGAGCGGAGCTGGATGCGATGGTTGATGCTGCTAGACAAGTGGAAGGCGTGCTTGGCTCGCGCATGACTGGAGCAGGCTTTGGCGGCTGCACGGTTTCGCTTGTACACGAGGACCAGGTTGAGCAGTTCAAGCAGCATGTAGGCGAGCGTTATACAGCAGCAACCGGGCTGGTTGCAGATTTCTATGTTTGCAATATAGGTAATGGAGTAGAACGGTTGCAATAAAATAGAGACGGATGAAAGGGGTTGACCGTAATGGCAGTTTTAGTAACAGGCGGAGCAGGATATATCGGTTCTCATACTGTAGCGGCACTTCACGAGCGCGGCGAGGATATCGTAATTTTGGACAATTTGCAGCAAGGACATAAAGAAGCGGTTATAGCGGGGAAGCTGTATGTTGGCGATTTGCGCGATGCTGCTGTGCTGGACCAAATATTTCAGGAAAATAAAATTGATGCGGTTATTCATTTTGCTGCGAATTCACTCGTAGGGGAAAGCATGAAGGTGCCAGGCAAATATTATCACAACAACGTCTACGGCACGCTTTGCCTGCTTGAAAAAATGAATGAATACGGCGTGAGCCGTATCGTATTTTCCTCCACCGCTGCAACTTATGGTGAGCCTGACCGCGTACCTATTGACGAATATGATCGTACCGTCCCAACGAATGCATATGGAGAAACAAAGCTGGCAATGGAAAAAATGATGAATTGGTTCGATGTTGCTCATGGCGTTAAATCGATTTCGCTTCGTTATTTCAATGCAGCTGGCGCGCATGATAGCGGCAAAATTGGCGAGGATCACCGCCCTGAAACGCATTTGGTTCCAATCGTGCTTGAAGCAGCGCTGGGCAAACGGCCGCATGTGTCTGTATTCGGTACAGACTACGCTACTGCCGACGGAACTTGTATTCGAGATTATATTCATGTCAGTGATTTGGCGGATGCGCATGTGCTCGCTGTAGACCGCTTGCGCTCAGGTGCTGATAGCGCAGTATACAATCTGGGCAATGGTCAGGGCTTTTCCGTTAAAGAGGTTATTGATACAGCACGCAAAGTAACCGGCAAGGAGATTCCAGCTGTATATGAAGCGCGCCGGGCAGGCGATCCTGCTGTACTGGTAGCTTCCTCTGAGCGTGCTCGCACTGAGCTTGGCTGGAAGCCGAGCCGCGATAAGCTTGAAGATATTATCGAGAGCGCCTGGAAATGGCATGAAGCCCGCCCTAATGGGTATGCAGAATATTAATAGAGAAGGAGCTGCTTCGCATGACGATCATAAGTGAAACTGTCGCATCAGAAGCGGAGGCGAAGCTGTTCATAGAACAGTTAGTACAATACGCACGGCAAAAGCTTAATTTGGACCCGCTTGACGTAAGCGATACACGCAACCGCCTGCTGGATCTGTTCGATTTCGCAGAGCCGGCGGATGTGCAGGCCCCGCCTGCTCCCGAGCAGGTGCAAACGATTGTTGATCCGCTTATTTCATACGGCTATTCTATTGGCTTAATTCCTGAGAATACAATTAATTATAGAGATTTGCTGGATGCCAATATTATGGGCCTGCTGCTGCAAAAGCCTTCTCAAGTCGCCGCTGCATTTGAAGCTGCGGCAGCAAGCGAGGGAATACAAGCCGCAACAGATCGCTTTTATCAACTAAATATTAACAGCAACTATATTCGTATGGATCGTATCGCCAAAAACCAGCTTTGGCTTCATCCAACCGATTACGGCAAGCTGGAGATAACGATTAATTTATCGAAGCCGGAAAAAGACCCGAAAGAGATTGCCTTGCTGCGCACTATGCAGCAGTCTCATTATCCAAAATGTCCGCTATGCGCCGATAATGTCGGCTATGCCGGCAGACTGGATCATCCGGCAAGGCAAAATCTGCGCATTATTCCGCTGCAGTTGCAAAATGAAGACTGGTTTTTTCAATACTCGCCTTATGTTTATTACAATGAACATAGTATAGTCTTTAAAGCGAAGCATGAGCCGATGGCGATTACCCATTCCTCCTTCGCCAGACTGCTCGATTTTGTAGAAAGCTTCCCGCATTATTTCATAGGCTCAAATGCTGACTTGCCTATAGTGGGCGGATCGATTCTTAGTCACGATCACTTCCAGGCGGGCAGGCATCAATTTCCGATGGAGAAAGCAGCTGAGGAGGCGGGCTTTACCCATCCGCAGTTTGCTGATGTGAGCTGCGGCATTGTGAGCTGGCCGATGTCTGTATTGCGCATAAGAGGCGCGTCCAAGGCAGACGTTCATCGTGCAGCCTGCTATATTCTGGATCAGTGGCGCCAGTACAGCGATGCTGAAGCAGATGTGCTGGCCTGCAGCAGCGACGGCACGCCGCATAATACGATTACGCCAATTGCGAGATTGACTGCGGATCGGAAGTTTGAAATTGACCTTGTGCTTCGAAACAACCGGACTAGTGAAGAGCATCCGGACGGTATTTTCCATCCGCATAGGCAGCATCATCATATTAAAAAAGAAAATATAGGCTTGATTGAAGTGATGGGCTTGGCTGTATTGCCGGGCCGGTTAAAGCAGGAGCTAGAAGAACTGTCTGTTTATTTAACGGATCAGGCGCCCGCTGCAGGCATTCTGAAGGGAAGCCCGCTGGAGCATCATGCTGTGTGGCTGGAGGAGCTTAGAAGCAAGCATGGCGCTTCTCACACGGCACCTGCTGCAAAGCAGCTGCTGCTTTCAGAAACAGGCGACAAGTTTCTGGAAGTCTTGAAGGACGCAGGCGTGTTTAAGCGAACGAGCGAAGGCCAACGCTCCTTCAGAAGCTTCTTATACCGCATCGGCATGCAGGATGCCTAGTGAAATAACCTTTGTGCGCTAATCTTTTGGCTGCGCAAAGGTTTTTTTGTCGTTTAGATCCTAATGATGCGGACACTGACGACCGTTAGCGCTCATTTTTCTCCAACTTCTACTGTCTAGCGGACAGAAATGTCCGTTAGCGGGAAAAAAGCTAGAGAATTAGACTGAATTTTCTTCTAACGGACATAAGTGTCCGCATAAGCAACAAAAAGACTGCTTTTTGCTTCTAACGGACATAAGTGTCCGCACATGCAACAAAAAGACTGCTTTTTGCTTCTAACGGTCATGGATGACCGCATTGCAAAGAGAAGATAGGCGGCTAAATAGATAGCTATGATCGTTTGTTCTTTACACACGATGAAGGCAAGTTAGGTCACCGATAGGTGATTTTGTTATTCAGCGGGTGGGCTGAGCACAAGCGCAGGGCTAAACATGATCGTAGCGGCAAGGTGCGGCGATATCCCCATTAAAGCAGTATTCTCTCTAGCTGGTCAGTCGTTCCGTTATTGCACCCAAAATCGCAGTTTAGAGGCGGCAAAGTGACAGTGGTTCCGTTATTGGTCCATAAATC